>NZ_JACJSP010000015.1 GCF_014698235.1 Limnothrix sp. FACHB-406
AATGAGCGTAACATTGGTGTACTACTTTTTGATTGTTTGGGGTAAGAATTACATCTTCTTACCCCTTTTTTATAACCTGAATCTGTCATTCAACACTTCTGAGTTTGGATATGTTGGCTATTGTTCATGAAAAATCTACAACGGAGACTTTCGCAGATTTGTGGCAAGCTCTTCAGGCAGAATTTGTTATTCCGCTGAATGCAGCTTATGAAATTCCGCAAGTGTTAGAAGATTGTAAAACAGTCACGATTACCTACAAATTTCTGCACGATCGTGTGCAGCAAGCGGCCTATTCTCTGATTCCTAATGAGGAAAAGCAACTCATCCATTTAACGGTGGGTCGCTTGTTGCTCAACAGTATTGAACCCGATCGGCTAGATGATTGTCTGTTTGATGTGGTGAATGCGATGAATGTGGGTTCTGCCCTCATTTCGGATCCCCAGGAACAGTTACTCTTGGCGCGGCTAAATGATCGAGCAGGTAGAAAGGCTAAGGCTGCGGCGGCCTACAGTTCGGCCCAAGAATACTTTGCAATGGGCCGTCGATTGCTGCCGGGAAATGCCTGGGAAATGGATTATGAATTAACATTTAACCTCTATACTACGAGTGTGGAAGTTGAATATTTATTGGCTCAATTTAAAGAGGCATATACTCTTTCAGAAATTGCCTTAGAGCGCTCATGCTCGCTGATTGACCGCGCAAAAATTTATGAGCTAAAAATTCAATTTCTGATCGCTGAAAACCAAATGCACAGTGCGATCGAAACAGCTTTGCCTGTTTTGGAACTACTGGGCTATCCCTTGGTGATTGATTCGCAACTGTTGCAACTAAATCAGCCGCTGCCGGAGTTGGATCAGTTGGCAAATTACCCAGAAATGAGCGATCGGGCTGCTTTGGCTGCCCTCGAAATTCTGATCATCATCACGGGCCCCTCTTACGAAGTGCGACCCGATTTATTGCCCTTCATCGTTTTTCTGATGGTGAATATGTGCCTAGAGCTGGGCCATTCAGCTCTCGCCGCCTACGCCTATGGCATGTATGGATTGTTGTTGTGTGGTCCCTTAAATCAAATTGAATTGGGCTATCGATCGGGACAAATTTCTTTGCAAATTTTGGAGCAATATCCCTCGGATGCTCTGAAATGCAAAATCCACATGCTTTTCAATTCCTTTGTGGTTCATTGGAAAGAACCCCATCAAAATACGATTCAATTCCTTGAGCGCACAGTGCAAATGGGAATGGAAACGGGTGATGTGGTTTATGCCACCTACTGCGCCATGTGGTCTTGTGGCTACATGATGTTGGTGGGAACGCCCTTGACAGAAGTGGCCCGAGAGCAACAACTGTATATCGAATTGCTCCAGAAAATTAAACAGGATCATGGCTTATATCCAGCCATGACTTGGCGACAACTCACGGAAGCCTTGGAGTCGCCAGAAACACCCACTTCTCAACTGGAAGGCCGCTATATTAATCGCCAATTGGTTTCAGAAATTCAAGCTTCTGAAAACCAAATGCTGCTCTTCTTTATCTATTTTGCAGAGACTATTCTGGCCTATGTCATGAATGACTGGGAAGCAGCAAAAACCAAGGCGAATTTGGCTGACCAGTACCAAGCAGCAGCCACCGCTTCGATGTTGTCTGGTGGCTTCACATTTTATGCCGCATTGGTTTATCTCAAAACCACTCAACCCAGTGACTTGGCCGCTCTAAATGAAGAAGAACCAGATCGGCCTTCCACCTTAGAACTTTTGACGGCAAAGTTGGAAAATTGGGCACATCACGCACCAGAAAACTATCAAAGTAAATATGAATTGGTGCTGGCAGAAACGGCCCGTTGGCAAGGGGAAATCCTGCGAGCCATGGACTATTACGATCGCGCCATCAACACAGCCCAAGCCCATAGTCGCTGGCCTGAAGTGGCGATCGCGGCCGAGCGTGCCGCTGAGCTATATCACGACTCTGGGCGCGACAAAATTGCTAAGCAATATTGGCTGGATGCGGCTCATGCTTACGATCGCTGGGGAGCCAAAGCCAAAGTTGCCGCGCTCCAGGCCAAGTCGCTGCCCTTACAAAATCTGTCGCCACGGCGGCCGCCCACCTTGCCGCCCACGGGCACTCAGCATTCCACCCATCCCCACACAACCGCCAGCACGGTGCTGGATATTAACACCGTGATTAAAGCGGCCCAAGCCCTTTCGGGGGAAATTGTCTTGTCGCAATTGTTAACCCAACTAACGCGACTAACCCTTGAAAATGCGGGGGCCCAAACGGGCTATTTGCTCCTTAAAGATCCCCAACAAAACAATCGGCTAACCGTGGTGGCTACCAGTCACGTGGAAGGGCAAACGGCCGTAGATGTTCCCCTAAACTGCCCCTTATCTCCAAGTTTATCTTTGCCGGTTTCCCTGATTCAATACGTGCAACGAACTCAAGAATCAGTGGTGTTGGGAAATGCTATGGCTGAAGGACTATTTACCAATGATCCTTACATTGCAAACCAGCAAATTCAATCGGTGATTTGTATGCCCATTACTCAACAAGGACAGTTAATGGGCGTTCTTTATTTGGAGAATAATTTGGCGATCGATGCATTCACACCCGATCGCCTGGAAGTGTTGCAAATTTTGATGGCGCAGGCGGCGATCTCCATTGAAAACGCGCGCCTCTACCGAAACTTGGAAGACTACAGCAACAATCTGGAAAAGAAAGTGGCCGCCCGCACTCAGGAGCTAACCGAAAGAAACCAGCAGTTGAAGATTACGCTCCAAGAACTGCAACAAACCCAAGCGCAACTAATTCAAGCGGAAAAAATGTCGAGCTTGGGGCAAATGGTGGCCGGTATTGCCCATGAGATTAATAATCCTATTAGTTTCATTATGGGTAATATTACTCATGCTCGGTCTTACTTTTTAGACCTCCTGGATTTGTTGACACTCCATGAGCAGCACTCCTCTGAAATTCATCCAATTGTTCAAGCAAGAATGCAAGAAATGGAGTTGGATTTCCTGAAAGAAGATCTGAATAATTTGTTTCACTCCATGCAAAATGGGGTCGATCGGGTGCGGCAAATTGTCCTAGGACTGCGAAATTTCTCGCGTTTGGATGAATCGGATCAAAAACAAGTAGACCTGCATGAAGGAATTGACAACACGCTGCTGATTTTGCAGCACCGATTACAGGTGCAAAGCCAACAGCCAGCAATCAGCGTGTTAAAAAACTATGGCGAAATTCCGTTGGTGAATTGCTACGCCAGTATGGTGAATCAGGTCTTTTTGAATATTTTGACCAACGCGATCGATGCCTTGCGATCGCCCGCCGGTTTTGCCTTGCAGCCCATGCCCGAAATTTCCATTGAAACTTGCAAAATTAGCGATCGAACTGTGCAAATTTCCATCACCGATAACGGCCCAGGCATGGAAGACAGTGTGCGCCAAAAAATCTTTGATCCCTTCTTCACCACAAAGCCAGTGGGCGAAGGCAAAGGATTGGGCCTATCGGTGAGCTACCAAATCATTACTCAACAACACCACGGACAACTATCTTGTCAGTCTGCCCCTCAACAGGGAGCAACATTAACGATTGAATTACCCATTGATGGCCCCGCTTAAGTGCTTGGAGATCTTGTCAAATCCAATGAGCCTTTGCCAAAATTTCTTCAATTGAATGAGTTGGCTATGCGTCCATCTCATGAGTTCATTGATTAACCATTACCATGACCAGTCAATTACGAATCGGGGTGGCCGGGCCAGTGGGTTCTGGAAAAACAGCCCTGGTGGATGCTTTGTGTAAAAAATTGCGCGATCAATATAGTCTGGCGGTGGTGACCAATGATATCTATACCCAGGAAGATGCTCAATTTTTAGTTCGGAGTGCTGCTCTTTCCCCCGATCGAATCGTGGGTGTGGAAACCGGCGGTTGCCCCCACACGGCCATCCGAGAAGATGCTTCCATCAACCTGGTGGCGATCGAGCAATTAGAGGCTAAATTTGCGCAGGGCGATCGCCCTATTCAAATCACCTTTGTTGAAAGTGGGGGAGATAACTTGGCCGCCACTTTCAGCCCGGAGTTAGTTGATTTAACGATTTACGTGATTGATGTGGCAGCCGGTGACAAAATTCCTCGCAAAGGGGGGCCAGGGATCACTAAATCTGATCTCTTGGTGATTAATAAAATCGATTTGGCTCCCCATGTGGGTGCTGATTTAGCGGTCATGGAACGGGATGCCCAGAAAATGCGAGGCGATCGCCCTTTTCTGTTCAGCAATCTAAAAACGGGCCATGGTTTGCCAGAGATTATTGGCTTTATTGAACAGCAATTGCCCCCAGTTTCCTAGGGAATGTTTGAACAACCAAAGCCCATCAAGAGCCTATCAATTGCCTGATTTTACTTCACGATGAATCAGCGGGTTAATCCGTGGGTTCCTTATGAATCAATGGGCAAACGAATCAAAAACTCAGTTCCCTGATTGAGTTGGGATTGCACATCGATCGACCCGCCATGTTTGGTCACCACAATTTCTTGGGCGATCGATAGGCCAATGCCCGTGCCTTGGTTCACTCCCTTGGTCGTAAAGAGGTGATCAAAAACCCGAGCGATCGTTGCCTCATCCATTCCCTTAGCATTGTCAACAATGCCAATCACAATCTGATTCGTTTCTAACTTTGTGGTTACGGTAATTTGATAGGAGCGGGCTGGTAAATTTTCAAGGCTCTGCTCCATGGCGAACTCGTCGATCGCATCAATGGCATTAGCCAAAATATTCATAAATACCTGATTTAGTTGCCCTGGAAAGCAGTAGATTTCAGGCAATTTCTCATAATTACGAATCACCCGGATTTCAGAGCGATGATTCGTAGCCTTCAGTCGATATTTTAAGATCAGAATCGTGCTGTCCAGATTCTCTGTCAGTTGGGCACTGACTTTTTGATCGGTGTCCGATCGCGTGAATGCTCGCAAACTTTTACTAATTCCAGTCACCCGATCGGTGGCATTGTGCATGGATTCAAACAATTTAGGAAAATCTTCCTCTAAAAACTCTAAATCAATATCCTCAGCATGTTCCACAATATCCCTTCTAGGTTCAGGATATTGCTTCTGGTAAAGCCGAATATGTTCCAACAAATAGTTGGCATATTCTTTCGCATTTTCAATGCTGCCATTTAAAAAGCTGATCGGGTTGTTAATTTCATGGGCAACCCCAGCAATTAAATTTCCCAACGCAGACATTTTTTCACTTTGAACCATTTGCGCCTGAGTGAACTTCAACTCCTCAAGAGTTCGCTCTAGGGTTCGATTTTGCTGAATTAACGTTCTGGCCTGATGCTCCAAAACATGATTGGCAACCTTTAAATCTGCGAATGCTCGATCTAGCTTCACCTTAGCAGTGTTTTGCTCAGCCAAAGTTGCCGTCAAAATTAATGATGTAAAAACCACCACCACGATAAACGACTGTAAACCCATCAACGACTGATTCAGGTGAGGGCTGGCAAAACTGCCCAACCCGCGCACTGTGCCCAAAATAGCCATCAAAGAAATCAAGAAAGCTGTGAAATTAGCCCCCAAATCTCCAAAACGGAAAACAGCCCAAATTAATAAGGGAATCAAAACATAGGCGATGGATTGTCCATTCCAAAAAGCAGAAAAACTGATCAAGAAAACACTTAAACATAAAAATAAGAATTCAATTTCTTTGCTTGGAATCACCTTGATTCCTAATCGTGATAAAACACCTTGAAAAGAATGTGGATTCACAATTTTGCGATTTAAGACATGAAAAATAAGCTGTGATAGGTTGCGACAACTCAGTTGATTCAGTTTTAGGTAGCGATATCCGCTCAAAATGAGTGGTGTCAAAATAAAAATACCGGCAACGTTAGAAATCCACCAGGTTAACCAAGTGCTAGGAGCATGTTCAAAAAAATCGATTTTCCCAGCAGCAGCTAACATGCCTACGCCCATTGTTGCGTTGACAACGGGGCCCAGCAATCCTGCGTAAACCAAAAATCGAATGGTGTCAGAAACTTGGCTAAATGGATATCGACTGCGGGTTGACTGTTTAAATAAATAGGTTCCTAATTGAGTGCCCGCAGTAGTTCCGGCGGCAATGCCCAGTACGGCTACGGTAGATAACAGCAGGGTGATCAGATTGCGATCGCCCCAAAAGGCTTGAATATTAGCCCCTAAGGATCCTAAAAAAACGCCGGGAAGCACGCCTCTGCCACAGAGCAGGACAATACCAACGGCAAATCCATCCGGTGGCCAAACTGGGGTGACTGAGTTTGGCGTGGAAGCGACGGCCCGGGACAGCTCTGCCAGGGCATCGTAAACCAAGGCGGTTGCCAAGATTGACCCGAAGTGAAACTTTTGCAGCCACGCTAGGGATTTGCGAGCTGTGATGACGTTGATGATCTGTTCCATAGATTTCCAGTGGACGATCGAGCTATTGAGTATTACGTCGATCAATGAAAAAGTCGTGAAAATATTCAGCAAATTTGTGGAAATCCAGACAAATTAGGGCTTGCTCCCATTAATTACCCTAAATACAAGCCTTTTGGTAGTCTAAACTTCAGACAAATCCCAATCAGTAAATTTTTAGAGGTGGTTGAATAATTGTTAGAGCTTTTAAAATATTTGTATGAGGTTCAAGTCTCTATTAATCAATTATCTTTTGTTGGTTAATAAGATTCTTGAATTTTAATTTCGCGTTGTTATTTATACAAATAAATCAATTTCAGCTCCTTTTGATTATTTTGGATTGTTGCTTCATGAATCCTTTGAATTGCAATTTGATGCTATGAAATAGATGGCAGGTGAGAAGAATTTGATCGATTTGGTGACTTAAATGGCATTCAACGAATAAGATATCGAGCGTGATTTTTTAAATTTAAAAAATTATTAATTGTACGATTCGTTTAAACTTCTACACAAAAATCAACGTAAACCTATGTGACCTCAACGGAATTTCAACATTTCAGCGCCCGATCGATCAAGTCAGCTTTTGGAATTGATCGAGCCAGTCCGCCCCCTGGGCGCGTTGCTCAGACTCCATTCACGGCGCTGGGTCTGGTTAGTGTTTGCCTCGCTGTGGCTAGAGTTCTCCCCATTTCCGAAGCAGGTTGGCATGGGTTTTGGCAATGAGGTCAAACTCGGGCGTTTTGCCGGTTTTGGCAAATAGCGATTGGCGGGCGGTGTCCAGGTCAAAGAGCAGCTCTCGCTCGGCGGGATCTTTAACAAGACTTTGGATCCAAGTGACGGCCACCAGTCGCACGCCTTGGGCGATCGCCTCCACGCGGTGCAGGGTGGAGGAGGGATAGAGCACCATGGCCCCGGCTGCGAGCTTGAAGGTTTCTTCGCCATTGGTGGTTTCAATCACCAATTCGCCACCGTCGTAGGTTTCGGGCGATCGCAAAAACAGGGTGAGAGACAAGTCCGATCGAATCTTGGGATCGCTGCCCATGAAAGCGTTGTCCACGTGGCTGCCGTAGGCCATGCCCGTTTCGTAGCGACTGAACAAAATCGGCCCGATCGCCTTGGGTAGCGCGGCCATTTGAAACAACGGATTGCGCCATAGGGCCTGTTGCACCAACGTTCGCAAGGGGCCAAAGGCGGGGTCTGTGCTGGCCAGTTGGGTGTTTTGCTTCACGAGCTTGGCGTGCCAGCCAGCGGTGGACTGGCCGTCAATAAATGTTGCGCCTGCCAGTTGCGCCTCAATGGTGGCCAGTTCCGCCGCGCTCAGCACATTAGCAATAGAAATAATCATTAGTCTTTTTAATTGCAGATCTTTTTCTTAGAAAAATTACTACAGTTTGGCAGTAAGCGGCTGAAGTCCCTGGAGCAGGGTGAACTCCAAAAATGCTCAGCTTCAAGAAATACAAGCATTTTCCCGATCGCGGCTGCTCTAGTCTGGTTCCAGAAAGCGGGACAAGCACCTGTTATACTCTTGCAAGTAATTCGCAATTTTTGATCTCCGCTCCAATTTCTGGAGGGGCCAATCGGCGCGCCCAAGCACCCTCTGCCCAGCAATCGTTGCCCCTGGCGATCGGATCTTTAGCCATCAGACTTCAGCAGCCATGAAAAATAAGACAAAACTTTGGGTTGGCATTGGTGCATATCTGTTAACGGCCCTGAGTCCCACGGGCTGTGCGGTTGCCCCTCAGCAAAATGCAGCGGTCTCAACCCAAGAAGCGGCCTCGCCTGGGGCTGAATCTCCCGTGGCTTCCGCAACGGCCTCGCCTGGGGCGGTGGCTTCGGAACTGGATCCCTGTCGGCGGGGCGCTGGCGGTGAAGGGGGCGAAGGCGGTGAAGGCGGTGAAGGTGGCGAAGGGGCCGAAGACAGCAGTGCTGCGGTCACACCGAACCCGGCCATTAAGCCAGAGGAACTTCAGAAAGCGGTGGCCGATTACAAGACCTATGTGGTGCAAGAGGTCGATCGCCTGGTGACCGATACAAAGGTGTTTACCGATCGGGTAATTGCCGGAGATGTGGCGGGGGCGAAAGCGGTGTATGGCTCATCGCGGTTGGGTTGGGAACGCATTGAGCCGATCGCCTCGTCCTTTGCGGCTCTAGATGGGGCGATCGATGCGCGGGTGGATGACTTTAAAGGGGAAGACGACCCGGCATTCACAGGTTTCCACCGCATTGAAATGGGGTTGTTTAAGTACAACACCACCAAAGGCTATGAACCCTTTGCCCGCAAGCTAATGACGGATCTTCAGGGGCTAAAAACCTGCGTGGCTTCCCTGGAAATTGAGCCGAGGGATATGGTTCGCGGGGCTTCGGAACTGATTGAAGAAGTCTCCCTGGGCAAAATTACCGGCGAGGAAGATCGCTACAGCCGTCTGGATTTTTGGTCATTCCGCGCCAACTTGGAAGGCTCCCAAAAGGTTGTGGATTTGGTGCGGCCCATGGTGCAGCGAATTCAGCCCACAGTGCTGCAACGGGTCGATCGGGATTTTGCGGCCGTGAATCAGGTTTTGGAGAAATATAAGCTGCCCAATGGCGACTTCATGACCTACGACAAGCTTTCGGCCGCCGACAAAAAGCGCTTACAGGCAGATTTGGCCAAGCTTGCGGAAAACATTTCCAAACTACGGGGCGTAATCGGTGTTTAGGGCTAAATAACCGTTATTTCTGCCTGCTATACCAACGGAGCAAACATCGTTTTTGAGGAAATTTCTGAGGGAAGATTCATGGTAAAACCACGCTTTTCCTGGAGTCGGCGGCAACTCCTGGGACGGGGATTGGCGATCGCCGTTGGTGCAGGCCTGGGCCTGTGGCAAGGTCAGCGTTGGTGGGGTGATCGCTCCGAAGCCGCTGCCCTGGCGGAGGCGATTCCCTTTTGGGGCCCTCACCAACCGGGCATCGCCACACCGGATGTGGCCGCTGCTTTGGTGGTGGCTTTGGACGTGACTGCACGCGATCGCCAGGAACTGACTCAACTGTTTCAAACCCTGACCGATCGCATTGCCTATTTGATGGCTGGTGGTGCCCTGAAGCCCTTGGATCAGCGCTATCCCCCCAGCGGCTCCGGTATTTTGGGCGACGAATTTCCCGCCGATCGGCTCACGGTCACCGTTTCCGTGGGGGCCTCTCTGTTTGACCAACGCTACGGCCTGGCCGCCGCCAAACCCCGTCATTTGACGGAAATGCCCAATTTCCCGAACGATCGCCTCGATCCCCAGCTTTGCCATGGCGACTTGCTCTTGCAGTTTTGCGCCAACCACGAAGAAACCAACATCCACGCCCTGCGCGACATCCTGAAGCAATTGTCGGGGTTGGTGGTTTTGCGTTGGCAAATGGCCGGTTTCCAACAGCCCGATCGCGACCCCCATCCCCGCCGCACCACCGTGCGCAACCTGTTGGGGTTCAAGGACGGCACGGTGAACCCGAACCCGAAAGACGAGAAGTTAATGAACCGATTGGTTTGGGTTTCTCGTAACAGCCCAGAACCGGCCTGGACGGTCGGCGGTTCCTATCACGTGGTGCGAATTATTCGGATGTTTGTGGAGTTTTGGGATCGAACTCCCTTGGATGAGCAAGAAGCGGTGATGGGGCGATCGCGCAGTAGCGGTGCGCCCTTGGGTTACCGCCACGAGGAAGAGATTCCAAACTATCAACGGGCTGGCAAAGCAATTCCCCTCGATTCCCATATTCGGTTGGCAAACCCGCGCAATCCCGGCATGGGAGAACATCAAATTTTGCGCAAAGGATTCCACTACTCCCGCGATATCGATCGCGCCGGTCAGTTGGACATGGGCTTGCTCTTTTTGGCCTTTCAACAGGATGTGAAAACTGGCTTTGAAGCCATTCAAAATCGGCTGAATGGTGAACCCTTGGAGGAATACATTAAGCCGATCGGGGGCGGCTATTTCTTTGCCCTGCCTGGCGTGCCCGATCGCGACAGCTACTTGGGTCAGTCTCTGTTGCAATCGGTGTAATGGCGATCGGTGTAATTTAGGCAGCGCAGCTTAAGGCGCATTGACCCAACCAATCGATCAAATCAATCGATCGAATGAATTAATTAAGCAGGGTGATTCAGGCCGAATTGGACAGAGTTAGATCGAATAATGCAGTGGAAACGCCTTTGCTCCCTTGGGTTTGACGTAAACCCGTTGCTGGGGCGAAAGATCTAATTCATCAAATCGTTCCCGTGTCAGATGGGCCGTCATCACCTGCCCATCATCCAACACCAATTCCGCCTGAATTTCCCAACCCAAATGCACCAGCCGACTAACGCGGGCCGGAGCCGTGGCCTTGTCCGGTGCTAGTTCAATCACCACATCATGGGGCCGCAGGAAAATTTCCGGCTCCGTGGAATCAATGCCGTGAGCCTGGAAGATTTGGGAATCGCTGGGCAGAATGTTCACCGGCCCAATGAACTTCATCACAAAAGGCGTGGCGGGGCGATCGTAAATTTCAGCGGGCGAGCCAATTTGTTCAATCCGCCCATGATTCACAATCACGATTTCATCGGCCACTTCCATCGCTTCCTCTTGGTCGTGGGTCACAAAAACCGTGGTCACATGCACTTCATCGTGCAAACGCCGCAACCAGGCCCGCAAATCCTTGCGCACCCTCGCATCCAATGCCCCAAAGGGTTCATCCAACAGCAACACCTTCGGTTCCACAGCCAACGCCCGCGCCAGGGCCACCCGCTGCCGTTGGCCGCCGGACAGTTGGGAGGGGTAGCGATCGCCCAACCCCGAAAGCTGCACCAACTCCAGTAGCTCATCGACGCGCTGGCGCACCTTGGCGCGATCGGTCTTTTGTAATTCCAACCCAAATCCAATGTTTTGGCGCACGTTCATGTGCTTAAACAGGGCGTAGTGCTGAAACACAAAGCCGATGTTGCGCTCTTGTACGGTTTGGTCGGTGGCATCTTTGCCGGTGAGCCAAATTCGCCCGCTGTCCGGCTTTTCGAGGCCGGCAATCAACCGCAACAGGGTTGATTTACCGGATCCCGACGCACCCAACAGGGCCACCAGCGAACCGGACTCTAAACTAAGGCTGACGTTATCGACGGCCAGGAAATCGCCAAAGCGTTTGGTGACGTTTTCTACGACGATGCCCACGATGCCGCTGCTCCCGATGCGAAAGGTTGACCCCATTATGCAATGGATAGGTCGCCGATCAATGCCCTAAACCCCGCTTTCTCGGTCGTGTTACCGGGGTTTTGTCCGGTTCGCAGCCTAGTTTTCTCCTGCCGCGTCGGCTGATCGCCCCAGTCGATCGAGCCATTGGCGCAAGAGGGCATTCACTCGATCGGGCGCTTCATCGTGGGGACAATGACCCGCTCCCTCGATCGGCACAAATTCCAAACGCGGTGAACAACCGACAAATTGTTGGGAGAGGGCGAAGGGAATGAGTCGATCGCGCGTGCCCCACAACAGGAGCACCGGAATTTGGATGTGGTTCAACACCCGCCGAATGGGGGGCGAAAACCGGCTGCTGGCCATGGCGCGGATAATTTGGGCAAAGGTGCGGGCCGCCCCCCGATCGCGGGCCGGCTCTGTCAAAATTTCCACCAACTCCGAATCGATCGCTCCGGGATCTCCCCAAGCCAAGCCAGCCCAGCGCCGCACCACGGCCGGCCGGCGCACCCCATAAAAAACAGCCTGCAACAGCCAGGGAGAAGCCACCAAAGCCTCCAGCCCCAGCACCAGCGGGCGCAGGGCCCTGGGAATAATTTCCTCGCGCATGGATGGATCGGGCAAGCTAATGGCCACAGCCCCACAAACCATTTCGGGGTAGCATTCCGCCACCGTGAGGGCAATGGCCGAGCCGATCGAGTTGCCCACCACCACCGCCGGAACCCCAATGAAGGTTTGCCAAAACTCCCGCACCTGCTCCGCCCAAAAGTAAGCATCGTAGGCCACCGATGGTTTGCAGGATGCGCCAAAGCCGACCAAATCAAGGGCATAAACCGGGTGGTGAGTGGCCAGGGCTTCCATGTTGGAGCGCCAATAGCCGATCGAGGCTCCAAACCCATGCAGCAACAAAATGGGCGGCCCGCCATTCACCGCCGGGCCGGGCAGGAAACTGTAGCGGGTTGACCAACCGCGCCAAACCCAATCACGCCGATCGCCCACGCGATCGACCCACGATCGCGCCGGGCGTTGAGGGACTGGGGGTTGCGGGTCGGTTGTGGCCAGTGGAGTTGCGTTCATGGGGTGCTGTGGCCGAATACTTTTGATCGAGCGGCCTTGATGGTCGAATGGCCTCGATCGAGGCACTGGATCACAAAGACCATCATGATTCAGTTGCCTGGATCAAATACTAAGAAATCTTGCGAGTTTATTGACATCCTTAGCTGCACCTTAGCCGATCAAACCCCCTATTTCCAAGGCGCGATCGCCCGAAAAGTCCCTCATCCCATCCACCCCTGGCACAGAGTAAAATAGGTGGCAGTCTCTGTTGTTTTGGGCCAAGTCTGTCCCGCAGCAGCTAGACGCTGAATGGTTCAATACCGTTCGACACCATTCAATTGATTGCTCGATCGTGCTAAGACGGAAGCAAATCGCCTCAATCGCCCCATGCGATCGGCTGTTTCCCGCCCTAGCAACGCTGGCCCAGCCTAAACAAACTTCAAAAGCTCCATTCACAGCGATCGCGCTACCCCAGAATCCATTTCACCAATGCCACCAGTCATCGACAAACGCAAACCCGCGAATCTTCCCCCCATCAACGAAAACATCCGCTTTCCCGAAGTGCGCCTGATTGATGCAGACGGCGCACAGGTTGGAATCATCCCCACCTACGACGCACGCCGCATGGCCGAGGAAAAGGAACTAGACCTCGTGCTGATTAGTGACAAGGCCGTGCCGCCCGTTTGCCGGATCATGGACTACGGCAAATATAAGTTTGAGCAAGAAAAGAAGGCGCGCGAGGCCAAGAAGAAGCAGCATACGGCTGACGTGAAAGAAGTCAAGATGCGCTACAAAATCGACCCGCACGATTACCAAGTGCGGATCCGCGCCGCTGAACGCTTCCTCAAGGCCGGCGATAAAGTGAAGGCTACGATCACCTTCCGGGGGCGGGAAATTCAGCACGCCCACCTGGCGGAAACCTTGCTCAATCAAATGATGCAGGATCTGCAAGAAGTGGCTGAGGTGCAGCAAGCGCCGAAGCGGGAAGGCCGCAATATGATGATGCTGCTGTCACCCAAGCGGGAAAAGTAACCTTCGGTAAGGATGGCCAGGGGTGAAAACTGGGTGATGGCACACGGGGGCCCCTGGGCCCAACCGTGATCATTAGATTGACGAGCCGTCCATGGTTTTGTCACCCTTGTGTGGTGGGGGGCGTGCGATCGCGCGCCCCTCTGCCCTTGCCCGTCCGCCCACTCCATTTGATTGACCGATCGCCCATGGATGCCAACTATCAGGGAACCCGAGGCGGCGCATGGCAACAGGTGCTGCGCTGGCTGAACCTTCGGCCCGAAGAAGGGGAACGCACTTGGTTGATGTTCGCCTTCTACACCACCACCACCGTGGGGTTGAGTTGGCTGGATAACAGCACGGCGGGTCTGTTTGTCGATCGCTACGGGGCCGTGGGCCTGCCGCTCATTTATTTGGGCAACGCGGCGATCGGGGCCTTGATGGGCTTTGCCTATTCCCTGATGCAGAAGGTCATTCCCCTGCGTCAGACGATCGTCTTGATTCCAATTTTGATTGCCCTGCCCCTGGTGGCCTTTCGGGCGGGACTGGGCATTGAGCACCTGGCGGCGATCACGGTTTTTGTGATGCGGCTGTGGCTGGATGTGACCTATGTGCTCAACGACATCAACACCTCCATCACCGCCAACCAGCTTTTTAACATTCGGGAAATTAAACGCACCTATCCCCTCATCAGCAGTGGTGTGCTGGTGGCGGATGTGATCAGCGGTTTTTCGCTGCCGGTGCTGTTGGATTGGGTGGGGCTGCCGAATGTGTTGCTGTTGGCGGCCGCCACGATCGCCTTTGGGGGCGGCATTTTGTTTTATCTGGGCCGGGCCTACAGTCAGGCCTTCCCCGATTCCCCCAGTCGCTACACCGAAGAGTCCCAGGCGGATTCCAATCGCCGGCTGCAGGGGCCCCTGCGCAGCTATGCGGGCTGGCTGGTGGCCTTTTTCATGCTGGCGCAGGTGTTGTTTCTGCTGGTGGAATTTCAGTTTTTTGATCGACTGGAGTTGCAGAGCAAAACGACGGCGGGCACGGGCACCGGGGGTGACGTGGCCAGCGAGATTGCCAGTTTTTTGGGCCTGTTTAACGGGGTGTTGGGGTTGGCGGAGTTGCTGACCCAATGGCTGGTGTCCAGTCGGGCGATCGAGCGGATTGGCCTGTTTCGATCGGCGGCCATTTTGCCCACGGCGGTGCTGATTTCCGGGGTTTTGGCCCTGTTGAGCATTCCGCTAGCGGCCCATGGATTTTCGGGCGCGTTCCTCGGGGCGATCGGCCTGAAGTTCATGGATGAGCTGCTGCGCTACACCCTCTTTGCCAGCACCAACCCAGTGCTGTTCCAGCCCATTCCCGACAGCGTGCGGGGCAGCATCCAAGCCCGGGTTCGCGGTGTGTTTGAGTCGCTCTCCACGGGGCTGGCGGGGCTGCTGATTTTGGGGACGGTGTTTGTTTGCAAGCACTTTTTACCACCGGACTACCTGGAAGCCCAAAGCTGGATTGTGCTGGGGGCGATCGTCATTTTGGCGGTGCTCTGGGTGGTGGCGGTGTTGGGGTTGCGATCGCGCTACATCAGCCTGTTGGTGATCAGCGCCGAGCGGGGCCGGCTGGGCACGATGGATGTGGACTCTTCCACCCTGCGCCAGGCGGTGATTGAGGCCCTGGTGCAACCAGGAACCACTCCCGAAGACAAGCGATCGTGCATCGAACTCCTGAGCCGCATTGACCCCGAGCGGGCCAGTGAAGTGCTGGCTCCCCTGCTGACCGGGTTTCCGCCCGTGCTGCAAAAGCAATGTTTGGAAGTGATGCTGGAGCGGCCCCAAACGGACTATCTCGCGCAAGTGCGGGCCCTGATTGTGCAGCAACCACCGCCGGAGGTGCTGGCGGCGGCCCTACGCTACGTCTGGATTACGGAATCCGATCAGGATGTGCGCCATTTGCAGCCCTACCTGCGGCCGGAGGTGGATCCCATGGTGCGGGGTACGGCGGCCTCGTTAATCATGCGCCGTGGATCTGCAAGCCAAAAGGCCGAAGCCACCAACAGTTTGCGCCGAATGCTCACCAGCGGCGATGTGCGAGAGCGGGTGATGGGTTGTCGGGCCTTGGGCGAGGCGGCCTATCTCCAGGCCCTGCGGTTGTATGTGCCGGATTTGCTTCAAGATTCATCGGTAGAGGTGCGTTGCGCCCTGCTGGAAGTGATTGCCTCGGCCCGGCTGGAAGACTATTACCCGGCCCTGTTGCGGGGGCTGAATTACAAGAGCACCCGGGAATCGGCCCTGCGCGGGTTGACCAAGCTGGAGCATGAGGTGCTGCCGATGCTGTTGGAAATGGCGGAGGACTGCCATAAGCCGGATCTGATGCGGATGCAGGCCTGGGGGGCGATCGGGCGCATTAGCACCTCAGAAGCCTTGGATATTTTGGTGTCGCGGTTGTTGGTGTCCTGGGGAGCCACCCGCCAAACGATTATGCGCACCCTGCTGAAGCTGCCCGATGACGCGGGGATTGAGGGCGTGTTGCGGCGGATTGGGCGAAGTGGGGTGGAAATGGCGATCGACCAGGAGTTGCGCTACGTGGGGCAACTGGCGGCGGCGCTGGTGGATTTGTCGGAAGCGTCCCTCACGGGGCGGGAGGCGGATCTGCTGCGCCAGTCCCTGCGCGATTCGATTCAGGATGCCCATGAACGGCTCTTTTCCCTGATGAAGTTCCTCTATCCGATCGGGTCGATTCAAGCGGCTTCCTTTAATTTGCGATCGGGGTCGCGGGAGTCCGTGGCTCGGGGCTTGGAGATTTTGGATAATACGCTGGATATTCCCAGTAAGCGGGCGGTGTTGGGAATTTTTGACTCCGCCAACGATCGCGATCGGCTGGCGGCGGTGAATGAGCTGATGCATTACCAACCCATGCCCCCGCGCGATCGGGTGCGGCGGCTTTTGGATTTGCGCTATTTCCTGTCCGATTGGCCCTTGGCCTGTTGCTTCCATGTGGCGCGGTCTTTGCGCTGGAGCTTGACGACGGATCAAACCCTGGCCTGTTTGCGTCACCCACGCGGCTTTGTGCGGGAAGCGGTGCTAGCCTATTTGGAGTTGGCTTCTCAGCGGATGTTGGCGGAAATTTTGCCCCGGATGGTGCATGATCCCGATCGCCTGGTTCTGGCCCAGGTGCAACATCTGGCCCAGGGGTTGGGCGTTGCCCTGCCCACCAAGTCCGCCGAGGCTTCGGGCCCTGCCTAGGGACTGGGGTGGCTCCGGGTTGATTGAACTCTGCCCGCGAAGAACCCCCAGCCCAGCACTCGCCACTCCCACAAAGCGGGATAAGATAGCGGGGTGTTGAGCCTTCATCATGTCGTTTCACCTCCAGCCTTGCCCTCGCGGTGCATCAACCAGCTTTGAGTCATTGACCGCCTGGGGCCTGCTGCTTGACCCACCGCGCCTAGCCGCTCATGCTCACTAGCGTCGATCGCCTGCTCTTTATCCGCGAAGTCCCGATTTTTAAAGAACTGCGCGACGAGTTCCTCGTGCGGTTGGCTTCCTGCATGGATGAGTTATCGTTTTCTGCCAAGCAAACGATCTTCACGCAGGGGCAAGAGGGGCGATCGCTCTACATTGTGGTGTCGGGACGGGTGCGGGTGCATCTGAACGATCGAGATTTGGCCCATCTAGGGAAAGGATCCTTTTTTGGGGAAATGTCGCTGTTTGATGCGGAACCCCGATCGGCCTCCGTCACGACGATCGAACCCTGCGAATGTTTGATGCTGACCCAACAGCAGCTCTACGACGCGATCGACGAAACTCCCGATATTGCGGTGAATGTGATTCGGCTGCTCTCTCGTCGGATTCGGGAGCTGAATCAAAAACTGAATGCCAGTCGCGAATTGGACGGCAAAGGATCCGGATCAACCCTCTTACCGTCCAATTCCCAAAACAGCTAGGGCTAACCGCGCCCGAGCCTAAACAAAGCGCCCAGTGAAGATCTTGAACTACAGGGCGATCGCCCCGCTAATGGCCTCAGTGCTGGCCAGTTTCACCAGCCGATCGCCCTGATCTTCGCGGCCCAGGACGGGGAAATCGGCCCAAGCTAAGCCGCCCGATCGACCCGTGTTGGTGCTGATCCACCACAGGCCGCGATCGGCCACCGGAGCCATGGCCGCCAGCCGATCGCCCCGGGCTAGGGTCAGGAAATTGCTGCCCGCTTCGCCCAATCCATTCAGACGCAGGCGATCCACCCGTAGTTGCTTACCATAGCCCCGCTCGGTGATCAGGGCCAGGGTTTGCCCCGGGCTTAAGGTGCAACAGCCCAACAACCGTTCCGATCGGCTCACCTTCGTGGCCAAGGCTCCTTGGGTGTTGCGGTTGCTGACCGGTAGGGTAACCGCGTCCAGGGGCACAATCATGCCTCGGCCCATGGAAGTGGCCACCACCAGCCGATCGCCCTCGGATCCCAAGGCGGCGGCCACCAACTGATCGCCCTCCTTCAGCTTCAGGGCCACCAGGCCCCGCCCGGTAATTCGCTCAAATTCCCCCAGGGCCAAGCGCTTCACCCGCCCTTGCTGAGTGAGCACAATCAAATCCTGGGGCGGATTGGGGCGATCGGCAAAGTCCAAGGACAACACGGCCACAATTTCCCGGGCCAGGGCCGCCACCGAATCATCCGCACTTTGCAGGGCGGTCGATCGGGCCGATTCCGGCAGGAGGGTGACCAGGGGCAATCCTCGGGGCGCTTTTTTGCTAATGGGGGGAATGTCGCCCACCCGCAGGCTATAGGCCTTGCCCGATCGGGTGAGCACTAACAATTCCCGATCGGTTTGCGTATTAAAGGTCTGTACGGCGGCCTCGTCCCGTTCCGTCAGCTCGCCCGGCGTGGATTCGCTGCGCCGTCGCTTGGGCGGAACCCGCCGCACATAACCCCGATCGCTCAGTTCCACGATCGCCGGTTCCGGAGCCGTGGGAGCCGCCACTGTTGGCGATTCCGTGGTCGCCTGCACCGTCGCTTCATCCAAAATTCGGGTGCGGCGCGGATCGGCAAATTTCTTTTTGAACGATCGCAGGTCTTTTTTCAGGAATTTCAGCCGTTCTTGTCGATCGTCCAACAAATTCGACAGCTCTGCTAGGCGCGATCGCAGGGTTTCCCGTTCCTCCAACAGCTTTTGGCGCTCCAGTCCCGTCAGTCGCCGCATGGGCATTCCCAACACCGCCTGGGCCTGGGAATCGCTCATGCCCAGCCGCACGGCCAACTGTGCCTGGGCGGTGGTTCCGTCCGGGGCAAACCGCAAAATCTCGATCGTTTCATCCAAATGATCCAGGGCCAGCACTAACCCTTCCACCAACTCCAATCGATCGGCCACCTGCTCGCGATCGGCCGTCAATTGCTTGGTCAGGGTTTCTTCCCGGAACGCCAAAAAGACTTGGAGGGCCTGCTTCAGGCTCAACTGCTGGGGCTGGCGATCGACAATGGCCAGCAGAATCATGCCAAAGGTGGACTGCAAATCCGTTTGGCGATAAAGCTGCTTCAAAACCGCCGCCGGTTCCGCCTCCCGCTTCAGTTCAATGACAACCCGAATTCCGTCGCGATCGCTCTCATCCCGCAAGTCGCTGATGCCCGTCAGCTTGCCCAGGTTCACCAACTCGGCCATTTTTTCTAGCCAACTGGCCTTGTTGGTTTGGTAGGGCAACTCCGTCACCACGATCGCCGTCCGTTTTTGGCGACCCCGCCCGCCGGGAATTTCCTCCACATGGGTCACCCCCCGCAGGACAATGCTGCCCTTGCCGGTGCGGTAGGCATCCTCAATGCCCTTGGTGCCGATAATTTCGCCCCCGGTGGGGAAGTCGGGGCCCGGAATCAGTTTCCACAGTTGCGCATCGGTTAAGTCTGGGCGATCGATCAGCGCCACCAACCCATCCACTAACTCGCCCAGGTGGTGCGGGGGAATATTGGTGGCCATGCCCACGGCAATGCCCGAACAGCCATTCAGCAACAGCAGGGGCAACTGCACCGGCAACACCACCGGTTCCTGTTGGGAACTGTCGAAATTGGGCGCAAAGTTAACGGTGGCCTCGCTCAGGTTTGCCAGGGCTGAAACCTGGGCAATTTCTGCCAATCGGGTTTCCGTATAGCGCATGGCGGCCGGTGGATCGTCGTCGATCGAGCCAAAATTGCCATGGCCCTGCAACAGGGGATAGCGCATGGAAAAGCTCTGCACCATCCGCACCAGCGCGTCATAAACCGCCTTGTCTCCGTGGGGGTGATATTTCCCCAGCACATCCCCCACCACCCGGGCACATTTGCGAAAGGGGCGATCGGGCGTTAACCCCAACTCATGCATCGCGTACAAAATCCGCCGATGCACCGGCTTGAGGCCATCCCGCGCATCCGGCAGGGCCCGGCCGACGATCGTACTCATGGCGTATTCCAAATACGATCGCTGCATTTCCCCATGCAGCGAAGTCGGAATGATTTGCCCAGAGCCAAGAAGGTTGAGTTGCGCGGTCATCAGGCGAGTCCAGTCCAAAAAACGGCCAAGGGGTGAGCGAAATTAAAAATCGCAAGAAAGACGAGGATTAATCAGCAGTCGCTTGCACGGAAAGAGCAATGAGGCATAGCATAACAACTAGACAGCCTCGCGTTTGGCGCAACTTGCTCGATGAAAACGGTTTTGATCGTTGAAGACGACCCAATTAATGCACGCGTCTTCTCCAAAATTTTGACCAAGCGGGGCGGCCTGGCCGTGCAGCACACAGAAGATGTGGAAGAGGTCGTGAAGATTGCCCGGGCGGGTGAAGCGGACATCATCTTGATGGACGTTTCCTTGGCCCACAGCACCTATGAGGGCAAATCGGTTGATGGCATTAAAATCACCCAAATGTTGAAGGGGGATCCGGCCACGGCCAAGCTGCCCATCATTTTGGTGACGGCCCACGCCATGGAAGGCGATCGGGAAAATTTCCTGTCCGAAAGTGGCGCGGATGACTACATCTCTAAGCCCGTGGTCGATCACCAAGCCTTTGTGGACAAAATCGTCAGCCTGCTGCCCACGGACGCTTAGGGCGGGCGATCGACGGCTGGAGAGATCGTTCACGGGTCGCCAATTGCTGTTTGGGCCATCTTCCGTTGGGAGGGTGGCCCATTGCCCGATCGGCCCCTAGGCTTGATTGCCCGTGGCTTCTAGGGATTCGAGGATGTTCAAAATTTCCAGAGCGGCAGCGTAGGTATCGTTCAAAATCCGTTCGTCCTCTTCGGGATCATCGGTCAAGTCATCCAAAATGAGCCGCAGGGCCCCAATAATTTCGCTGAGGCGCGATCGCACCTGATAGGAAATTTGGGCAAAGGTTTCATAGCGATCCATGCCCCCACCTCCCGAGTCGCTGTAGAACGATCGCTGAACTTGCAGCGCGTCTTCAAACAACTCCATGGTGCTCAACATCCGAATGGCCGATCGATAGGATTCGCGCAGGAGTTCTTGGCGTTCCTCGTTGCTGTCCACCAGGTCATCCACCAGCAATTGCAGGGAGCCGACGGTGATGTTGAGCCGGGTGCGAATTTCGTAGGAGGTGCGGTTGAAGGTTTCGCTGGCGGTGGCCATCGGTTGCTGCACCCGGGCATTGCCAAACTGCATGGTGTAGAGCTTGGCGTAGGCTCCGCCCTTGGCCAGCAGTTCCGCATGGTTACCCACTTCCACCACGCGCCCCTTGTCCAGGACAGCGATTTGGTGGGCCCGCTGCACGGTTGAGAGGCGGTGGGCAATGGCGATCACGGTGCGATCGCGGCTGAGGGTTTCGATCGCCTCCTGCACCAACCGCTCAGACACCGTATCCAAGGCGCTGGTGGCCTCATCCAAAATCAGAACTGGGGGATTTTGCAGCAAGGCCCGGGCGATCGCCAGCCGCTGCCGTTGCCCCCCCGACAACATCACACCCCGATCACCAATGGTGGTTTCCAGGCCGCGCGGCATTCGCTCAATAAATTCCATAGCGTTGGCCAATTTGGCGGCGGCAATCACCTCCTCATCGGTGGCCGTGGGCATGGGGTAGGCGATGTTATTGCGGATGGTGTCGTTAAACAGAAAGGTTTCCTGGCTGACAATGCCCAAGGATCGCCGGAGCGATCGCACGTCAAAGCTGCGTAAGTCTTGACCATCGATGAGGATCCGCCCCGCCGTGGGATCGGCAAACCGAGGCACTAGCTCCACGAGGGTTGATTTCCCGGCTCCGGAGCTGCCCACCAGGGCCAAGGTTGTGCCCCGGGGCAAGGTGAGGGTGATGTCTTGGAGTGTCAGCTCGCTGCTGCCTTCGTAGGCAAAGCTGAGATTTTCAAACCGAATATCCTGGTGCAGTCCCGTGAAGGGGGTGGAACCATTGGCCAAAAAGGTCTTGTTGCTCGATCGCAAAAAGTCTTCCACCACATCCACACTGGCGGCCGTGTTGGCCAACTGGCCCCGCAACCGGTTGAGCTGGGCCACCAGGGGCAGCAGCCGAAACAGCAGCGTCAGATAGGTTAGCAGCACCGTGGACAGGGCACTGAGCTGATCCGCAAACAACCAGCGACTGATGCCCACGATCGCCATTAGCATCACCACGCTCACCACTTCCGTGACTGGGGCGATCGCGATCGAGTTGGCCTGGGATTTAAACTCCGCGGCCTCCCGGGCCTTGGTTAGCCGCAGCATTCGATCGAACTCCCGCGCCTCCATGGCAGCCGATCGCACCAACCGCATCCCGCCCAAAATCTCCAGCAGGGCCACGGAATAGTCCTTGGAGGTTTGGGACACATCCTTCCCCAGTTGGCGGGACTGGTTGACATAAAGCTGATTAATCCACACCACCCCCGCAAACAACACCGTGGCCACCACCGTCAGTTGCCAAGACAGCAGCAACAACAGCCCCACCATCACCAGGATCGAGACCACGGTGGCCACCAATTGCAGCAAATTGGCCACCGTGGCCGAAACCCGCCCAATTTCATTCCCCAGGCGGTTGTTGATGTCGCCCACACGGGTGCGAGCAAAGTAGCTGAGATTCACATCCAGCAGCAACTGAATGGCGTTCATTCGCAGGTCAGCCGCCAGCGATCGCTGCAAAATTCCGACGGCCAAGGCGCTGAGGTAGGTGGCCAGGTTTTTGAGGGCGATCGTGCCCACCACCGCCACGGCCATGGCGATCGGTTGGTAGGCCGCGGGCAGTCCCTCAAAGGGCGAAAAAAGTTTGCGCAAAATGGGCGGCCCGCCGGACAGCACCATTTCCTGGCCCAAAAAGCGCAGCACCACTGGCACAATCAGCGCCGTGCTTACCCCGTTGAACAGGGCCCCCGAGAAGCCCATGATCATCGTCCAAGCGGCTTGTCGGGGATAGCGCCGAATCAGTTGCCAAAGGAATTTGCGTCGGGCCATTGGATCACAAGAAAAAAGGAACGGGGTCTACCCAAAACAGGCAGCGGTGGCCAAAAACCAGCCAAGAACCCATCAGGCAAAACCT
The DNA here is from genome assembly GCF_014698235.1 of Limnothrix sp. FACHB-406. Lineage (NCBI taxonomy): Bacteria > Bacillati > Cyanobacteriota > Cyanophyceae > Pseudanabaenales > Pseudanabaenaceae > Limnothrix > Limnothrix sp. FACHB-406. The sequence goes on from NZ_JACJSP010000015.1 coordinate 23,117, forward strand.
GATGCAACATCCTGATGCGATCGCCCCGGGGATCTGGAGAAATGCGCATCTGAATTTTAGGCCGGGCATTGGCCCGATGGGGGGCGACCGCCACCGCTTCTTGGCCACCGGCCCGCAGCAGCCCCCCCTCGCCGCCCTAGCATCGATCGAGAATTTGGTGCAGACCCGTGGCCATCGCTTCCAGGCTGTAGTGTTCAATGCAGCGCTGTCGGGCCCGCCGCCCGATCGCCCCCGATTGTTCCGGATCATCCAACACCTGGCGAATGGCTTGGGCCAGTTGGGGAGGCTGGCTGGGTTCCACCAGCAGCCCCGTATCTCCCAGCAATTGCGGAATATCACCCACGCGGGTGGCAATGACCGGCTTGCCCATGGCCATGCCATCCGTCAGCTTCAGGGGAAATTGGGCGCGGGTTTCCGGGGTGTCCCGCTGGGGAACCACCACCGCATGGGCCGCCGCCACCACCCCTGGCATTTCCGAGGCGGGTTGTTTGGGTAAATAGATCAGCCATCGGCCCCAGCGGGCCTGTAGTTGCTGGTCATAGTCATCGTAGGGACTGCCCCCCACGATCACCAGCCGAATTTGTGGATCGTTGAGCTGATCTAAGGCCTCCAGCAAGTCTTCAACGCCCTTGTAGGGGCGGGTGGCTCCTGGAAACATCAAAATTTTGTAGTCTTGCCAGCCTTGGCGCGATCGAGCGGCGACGGGATCGAATCGATCGGGATCAAACAGGGCCGTGTCCTTGCCACTGGGAATCAAAACCCCACCAAACCGTTGCTGCAACGCCAAGGTATTCACCGTAATTGCCGTGGCGTGGCTGGCCCAAGACTCGATCGCCTGGAGATAGAGGGGATGATCGGGCCGGCGCAGTTCCCCATCTTTGCCCAACAAGTCGCGCAGAAATTTGCGCGGCCGCAGCCGATAGCGATAGTGATCGCCCCCGTGCCAGCTCAATTCCCAATCATCAATATCCACAATCACCGGCCGCCGATGGGCGATCGCCTTCAGCAGCCCTAAGCCGTAGCTGCTGGGTTTCAGCTTTTGGGCATAGATAATGTCGCCGGTAATTTGGGGCCAAAGCCGGGCGATCGAGCGAAAGTAGCCGGGATAGGGGCAACCCGGCACGGTCACCACCTGCCAGTGGGGCGGAGCGGGCAACGTTCCCAACTCCCCAAACACCGACCCCACGATCTGGATTCGATAACCCAGGCGATCGAGCGCTTGGGCCAACAAAAACGTGCGCACCGCACCGCCCCAACGGCCGACCCCCTTGGTGGACAGATCGCTCACCAGAATGGTGACTTGGCGCGGTTGGGCCGAGGGTTGAGACTTGGAAAAAACAGACATCGGCGGCACAGCAGCAAAAGGGCGAGGAACCACCGCAGATCAGCCAACTTGCCAATCTGCTCAAGGGTTCTGACGGTCTAGATCGCTCGGCCAGGCCAAACTTATGGCCAGACCAGCCTATGGATGCACAATTCGCACCCGCCCCAACTTCACCAGGTCAAAGAGCCTGGACACTTGCCGCCGCTGATCGTCAGTCATCTTAAAATCACTGAGAAGGCAGTTGGCCAGGCTCAGGTAATCTTGCCGGGGAATCGCCTCGACTCCATCTAAGCGATCGAGAATTGGCTGAAGGTCGAATTCTGTCGCTTTCGTCGCCATTGACGCTGATGTCGAAGAGGTCGCAAGGCCGATCCGCCGCGATTTTCGCCGCTTGCGCGCTCTTCGCGCGGTGGGGGGTCTGTTGTTAATTCTATTTCGCACCCCAATGTACGTCGAACGCATTCCGGCTCTGTTGGACAACTATATCTTTTTGTTAGTCGATCGCGCTCGTCAAGAGGCCGCCGTGGTGGATCCGGCGGAAGCACAACCGGTGCTCGATCGGCTGGCAGCCCTCAATTGCCGCCTCACCACAATTTTTAACACCCATCACCACCGTGATCATGTGGGTGGCACACCGGCCCTCTTGCAGGCCTTTCCCGAGCTGGTGGTCTATGGGGGCGCGCGCGATCGGGGGCGAATTCCCGCGCAACAGGTGTTTTTGGAAGGGGGCGAAACAATTCCCTTTGCCGATCGCACTGCTCAAGTGTTCTTTGTGCCCGGCCACACCCGCGCCCATGTGGCCTATTACTTCGCTCCCGCCAACGGCCCCGACAGCGATGGTTGGGGCGATTTATTTTCCGGGGATGTGATTTTTGGGGCCGGCTGCGGTCGCCTTTCTGAGGGCACACCGGCCGAAATGCTCCAGTCGATCGATCAACTGCGCCAACTGCCAGACAGCACCCGGATTTGGTGTGCCCATGAATACACCCTGGGCAACCTGGAATTTGCCCAAACCATCGAACCCCAAAACCATACGCTGCAACAACGCCTCCAGGAAACTCGCCTCGCGCGATCGCGCCAGCAACCCACCGTTCCCCTCAGCCTGGGCCAAGAAAAACAAACCAACCCTTTTCTGCGTTGGGATAGTCCTGCCGTCCAAGCGGCCATGGCCACAGATGATCCCGTTCGTACCTTTACCCGTCTGCGGGGCAAAAAAGATCTTTGGTAGCGAGATCAAGATGTCGGCAAGAGGTCGCCTCCTAAGGCCTTCTCCATCGAAAACCCAGTCCGCTCCTTTGATCATCCAAGGGGCATGAAAATTGGTAACCCCTGAGTCAATTTGACCTAGGCATCAACCCAAACGATCATTGCTATCAATGGCGAAAGTGGTTTGGGGATGGGCAATTGAGCCATCATTTCGATCACTAAGGGGGCTGAACGATTTCCTAACAACGCTCCTGGAAAAGGCAGATTGACGATGAAGTTTAAATCTGCGTAGTTTCGGCTACAAATAGTCCAAAAAATCCTTGCTAGGCTACAGGGTAATTCTCGAATCTGCTGCCGCATTGGGCAACAACGAGTTGAATCAAGCCTGTGGCTCCTATTAGCATTCAGATTATTGAGACGAATCCACACCTACGCTCGTTGTTGGGGTGGCACTTACAACAACTGGGCTACGTGGTTTGTCCGTCAGCAACGCTTCAGCAAGCACGGGACGTGGCCCAGGCCCAACGGCCAATGTTGGTTGTGCTGGATCCCGATTTGCCCGATGGGGATGGTTTGGAATTCTGTGCCTGGTTGCAACGGGTTCAGCAGCCGATGGTGCTGATGATTTCGGCGCGATCGGGCGAGGCGGATGCGGTGGCGGCCCTGCGGGCAGGGGCCGATGATTATCTGCGCAAGCCTTTTGGGATGCAGGAGTTTTTGGCGCGGGTGCAGGCGTTGGTGCGTCGGGGTCGATCTCGATCGGCTCCGGCCCTGCTGGACTGTGGCGTGTTGCGGATTGATCTAATTCAGCGGCGGGTTTGGCTGTTTGAACGGGCGATCGAGCTGACTCCCCAGGAATTTAGCCTGCTCTATGCCCTGGCCCAGGCGGGCGGCGTGCCCCTCAGTCGGGCGGAAATTTTGCAGCGGGCTTGGCCTGAGTCGATCGACAATCCACGCACGGTCGATACCCATGTGCTGTCCCTGCGCAAAAAGCTGGAGGCCGATCCCCGCCAACCCAGCACCATCCAAACAGTCCGCAATGTGGGCTATCGCCTCAATTTGGAGCGCTTGGAATTGCACCGGGAACCCACCAGTGGCCACGGCCCGCCGCCAAATCCGGTGGGGGGTGGGCCGGCTGGCTCCGGTGGCGGGGCCTTGTCCCGATCGATGTTGTCCGTGTCTTCGGGCTAGGGGTTCTCCTGCCGGATGGATGCAAGGTTTGCTGATGCCAACTTGGCTCTTAACCTCAAAGTTCCTTGGATGACCGATCCGTTGGTGGGTTCTTGCCAAACCGTTGCTGATGGCATTGGTGAGCGAGGTTTACCAAGTCCTGATAGCCCCAACTCCCTCGATCGTTGACCTGTGCCGCAAGGGCTTGGGGCAGTGCCATTAATCCCAAATAAGCTCCACTAATCGCCCCGGCCATGGCGGCGGTGGTGTCCACATCTCCGCCCACGGTGATGCTGGTGCAAACAGTTTCCCAATAATCTGCGGGCGATCGCAAGAAGGCGTAGAGGCTCCACAAAACACTGGGAATAACAAAGGGAGAAATGCCCGGCCAACTGCGCTCCTGATCGGGAGATCGGCCGGCGTTGGCGATCAAGACGGCGGCTTCGGTGGGGCTAAGCAAGACCCAATCGGTCAGCATTTGCACCCATTCACCAAAGGGGCGATCGACCTGAGCCACCCAAGTACTGAGCTGACCCAGAAAATCGGGAGGATTGATCGCCCCACCGCGCAGGGCCAAAGCCACCGCGCCAGCAATGGCAACGGCTCCCGCAGAGCAACGCGGATCTTGGTGCGTAATGTACCCTTGGTCGCAGGCGGCGGCAATCAGTTTGTCGGGATCATGGCTAAAGAACCACCCGATCGGGGCCGCTCGCATGGCGCTGCCGTTGCCAGCGGAAGGGGCTGGAACCCCCGCCTCATGCCAGGGAACCCCTTGAATTAACCGCTCGGCGGCCGATTCGGTGGCTAGTCCCCGGCCCACAATTCGCTCTTCCGCGAAGATGGCGGCAATTCTGGCCGCATAATCTGCGGGATCAAACCCTCCTTGGGCCACGTAGCTTTGTGCCAACTCGCGAGCCAGTTGGGAATCGTCCGTATATTGACCAAAAGGGAAGGGAAATCGATCCCGATCGCCAATTTGCTGAAGCCGGACTTCTTGGGCCACAAAGTTGGCACAAACTTCCGGTGGGTAGCCCTCCACCCGACAACCCACCGCATCAGCCAAACATTGCCCCACCAAACTGCCGGCAAACTGATCAGGACTGGGAATCAACATCAAGAGAGAACCTCAAGACGTAGAATTTGTCCTCAACATACCCAAGGCTGAGCCAGTTTTTGCCGATGGTTCAGGTTCCCCGTGCCTGCCAGCGTGGGCCCCTTCAAAGTTCCAGCACGGCCAAGGTGATATCGGCGGCCCGTTGGATTTGGAAACCCAGTTTTTCGCACAGATGACGCATAGGGGCGTTGTTGGGCAAAATTTCGCCCCGCAGTCGATCGATCTTTTCGTCGCGGGCAATGGCAACCAACCGCTGCAAAAGTTCCGTGCCTAGCCCTTGATTTTGGTAGCGATCGCGAATGAGCATCGCAAACTCCGCTTCATTGGAGCCATGCAGCTTGCTAATGCGGCTGACTCCCAAAATTTCCCGTTCTTCACTGGGATCGCGCCCCTCCGCCACCAGGGCCATTTCCCGATCGTAGTCAATGAAGCAAATCCGCGACAGACGCTCGTGGCTAATCCGCTGGCTCAGTTTCAGGGCGTGGAAATAGCGCAGATAAACCGTTTGTTCCGACAAACTCTCGTGGAAACGCACCAAAGGCGGTTCATCCTCCGGGCGAATGGGGCGAATATTGACCGTTGTGCCGTCGCGCAGGGTCCAGGGGGTCGCGTATTGAATGGGATAAGGGCGGATGGCCGGCCGGGGCAACGTTGCCGGATCCATGGGCGGGTGCAACACCACCCTCGCATCCAGGGCAATCAGCGAACTGGTGGTTCCGGTGGCCACGGCCTGGCCAGCCTCGCGGGCGAGGAGGGGATTGATGTCAATTTCCTTAATCCAGGGCTGTTCCACCACCAGTTGGCTGAAACGCACCAGGAGTTGCTCCAGGGCGGCCAAGTCCACGGGGGCCCGACCGCGTACCCCTTGCAGGGCTTTGTAAATCCGGGTTTGTTCCATCATCCGCCGGGCCAGGGTGGTGTTGAGCGGGGGCAGGCCCAGGGCGCGATCGCGGAACACCTCCACCAACTGACCGCCCAACCCAAACAGCAACACGGGGCCAAATTGTGGATCCACACTACTGCCCAGAATTAGCTCATAGCCATCTAACTTGAGCATGGGTTGCACGGTGACCCCCAAAAAGTCCGCTGTGAGGACGCGCCGTTGGGGATCTGCATCCCCTTCTTCGGTGTAGCTGCTGGTTTGTGGGGACTTGTGACGGTTGGCGATCGCCACGCCGGCCACGATCGCCAGGTAAGCCCAGCGCACCTCATTAGCATTTTGCAAATTCAGCCGCACACCACCCACATCGCTCTTGTGGGTGATGGTTTCGGAATAGAGCTTGAGGGCCACGGGATAGCCAATGTCGTTGGCAATTTCCACGGCCTCTTCGAGCTTGGTGGCGATGCGGGTTTCCACCACGGGAATTCCATAGGCGGCCAGGATTTGCTTGGCTTCAAATTCCGTGAGTAGATTGCGGCCCACCGCTTGGGCTTGCTGAATGATCCGAGTGACGGCGGCTCGATCGGGTTCGGCGGCAAAACTACCCGCGACCGCATTGGGGGTTTCATACAGTCCCCGCAGGTTGTAGCTGTAGCGCCACATGTAGTTGAACACCCGGGTGGCCGCGTCGGGGTAGGGGAGGGTGAAGATGCCCGCTTGGTTCAAAATGGCCTCGCCAGCGGCCACGGCCGAGCCGCCCATCCAACTGGCCAAGATCGGCTTCCCGCAATGGGCATAGGGCCGCAGCCGCTCAGCAATTTGGGTGGGATCGGTCATGGCCTGGGGGGTGAGGATGGTCAGCAGCCCGTCTCCGTTGGGATCGGCGGCGGCGATTTCCAAGGCCTGGGAATAGCGATCGGGGTCGGCATCTCCCAAAATGTCGATCGGGTTGCGGCGGCTCCAACTGGGCGGCAACACTTGATCTAACCGCTCGATCGTCTCCGGTGACAGCTCGGCCAAGTCGCCCCCGCCGGAAACCACCTCATCGGCCGCCAACACCCCAGGGCCGCCCGCATTGGTCAGCACAATCAACTTGCGCCCCCGGGGGCGAGGTTGCTTGGCCAGCACTTCGGTCATGTCGAACAGGTCTTCGATCGTCTCGACGCGCAACACCCCCGATCGCCGGAAGGCCGCATCCAACACCGCGTCACTACCCGACAGCGATCCCGTGTGGGAGGCGGCCGCCTGGGCTGCCGCTTCCGTGCGTCCCACCTTGATCACCATGATCGGTTTTTGCAGCGCCACTTCTCGCGCTGCCGACAGGAAGGCCCGCGCATCCCCCACCGATTCCATGTAAATAGCGATCGTGTGGGTGCGGGGATCATCGCCCAGGTATTCAATCAGGTCGCCCCAGCCCACATCCAGCATTGACCCGATCGACACAAAGGAACTGAAGCCCACCTGTTCCCGGAAGCTCCAATCCAAAATCGCCGTACACATGGCCCCGCTTTGGCTCAGGAATGCCACATTTCCCGGCCGGGCCATGGCGCTGGCAAAGGTGGCGTTCAAACCGGAAATCGGATTCATTACCCCCAAGCAGTTGGGGCCCACCACCCGCATGTTGTAGCGGCGGGCTTCGGTCAGGAGTCGTTTTTCTAGTTCAATGCCAGCGGGGCCAATTTCCTTGAAGCCCGCAGACAGGACGATCGCCCCGCGTACCCCTGCCTGGCCACAATCGCGAATCAAGTCCGGAACGGTGGCCGCTGGGGTGGCAATCACCGCCAAATCCACGGTTTCGGGCACTTCCGCGATCGAGGGATAGGCCCTGACTCCCAACACGTTCGATCGCTTGGGATTAATGGGAAACACCGTGCCCCCAAAGGGGTTTTGCAACAAATTGGTCAAAAGCGTGCGCCCCACACTCCCTTCACGATCGGTTGCGCCAATCAGCGCCACACTCCGAGGCACAAAAATTGCATCCAAAGGATGGCGATCGGGAGAGACTTCAAGGGCGATGGAAGCAACTGTCATAGCCAGCGACCTACGTGAATGCAATAGGTAAAGAAGACAAAGGGGCAATGCCGGGCCCATGGCCCAATTGTTCAGATCAACGCAACACCGCTCAGGCAGCCCCAAGGTCGCAATTCATCCCGGCCCTAGCGTTCGTTTGGGGTTGACACCATCGCCGCAATCTCAATTGACGGCATTTGCGGGGATGCAGGCCATGGGGCTGGCTGCCGCTCGGAGGTTAGGGAATCTGTCGATCGTGAAGTCTTGATCCGATCTTGACCCGACTTGATGGGGAATTCCCTAAATCGCATACAGTTTTTTCGATTCAGCGTTTTCAATTCCGCGTTATTGATGCAGCGCCCTGATATTGCCTCCTCAATAACATTGGGAACATCAGGAAAGGGGAATTCCAAGAAATCTGAACGAACTTTGAAAAATCTGACAAGTTTGGTGTCACTCAAGATGCCTACCAAGATGCCCATCAATTGGACCCCGAAGGACGGCGGATATAGCCCAGTAGGGATTGGGGATTCACCCAGCGGGCGCGGGATCCTAGCCGATCGAGCAGGTTAGCCCGCAGCCTTGGGGAACATAAACCAATCAACAGTAATCCCAACAAAGCTTTCACTGCTCCGGGCGATCGCCCAAAGGCCGGGTCATGGCCCAAGAGATGCCAACCCAATTGCCAACCGAGCAGCCCTTGGCGATCGGGTGGGTTCAGTCGCAGGGTCACGGCATCCAGGCGCGGGGCCAGATATTTATAGAGCAAATATTTATAGAAATTGCCAAAGGCGATCGGCCCATGAATGGCCAGGTGGGGATGCTGGGCGATGGCTTGCCGCAAACAGGCCAACCCCGATCGCGCAATGCGGGCCACATTCGCCGACTGGGATCCCGCTGCCATCCGATAGAGCACCTGCACCCGGGGCACGCAAACCAGGGGAAACCGGGCCGCCAACCGCAACCACAAATCCCAATCCTCTGAGGGAACCAGGGTGGGATCAAAGGGGGCAATCGGGCGGGGATCGGCGGGATTCGGCCAGCCCACGGCCGCCAGGGCGGATCGGCGGATCAGCGGGTTAGAGCCATTTTCTAAAAAATTGAGCTGTAACAAAGCGGGCAGCACGGCCCCTTCCAGGCTGACATAGCTGCCTCGGTGGGAAAACGCTGCCCGATCGTCCACGTAGTCCGTCCAGCTATAGGCCAAGGCGGCCTGGGGATTGGCGGCCAAGGCCGCCTTCTGGGCCGCCAATTTGTCCGGAGTCCACCAATCATCCGCATCGAGAAAGGCAATCCATTGGCCCCGTGCTTGGGCTAAGCCTCGGTTTCGGGCGATCGCCTGGCCGCCGTTGGCAAACCGGAATGGCCGCACCCGAGCATCCCGCGCGGCCCAAGCCTGCAAGCAATCCCAGGTCTGGTCGATCGACCCGTCATCCACCACCACAATTTCAAAATCTGGGTCGGTTTGGGCCAACACAGAGGCGATCGTCTGGGAAAGGGTCGCCGCTGCGTTGTAGGCCGGAATGATCACTGAGATCGCTGGGTTGGGCATTGCTGAATCCGATCTTGTGGCGTTGGGCATTGCTGCTTCGGACATTGGGTTATAACGACAGGCCGCCTCAAAAACAGCAATCGAAAACGGAACTTTCGCGATCGCCGCCTACAATTTTGGCAATGCTGCAAGGGGCCCCACTGCCCTGCCACCCATGAACCGCCGATCGTCCGCCGCTTCCACCCCGATCGCCACCTCCGGGGTCACACCGCAGTTTTCTAGCCAAGATTGGCAACGCTTGAAACGGGTTCGGGCGATCGCCACCCTGATGGACAACGCGATCGAACTGCCGATTGTGCGCTACCGGGTGGGCCTCGATCCCGTGATTGGCCTGCTCCCGATCGGGGGAGACCTGGTGAGTTTTTTGCTGTCGGTTTATCTGGTTTGGGAGTCGGCCCGCCTGGGCACACCGCCCGCCCTGCTCACCCGCATGACTGTGAATATTGCCTTGGAAACCCTGGCCGGCGCGGTTCCGGCCCTCGGGGATTTGGTGGATGTGGCCTGGAAGGCCAATGCCCAAAATTTGCAGTTGCTGGAAGCCCATTTGCACGCACCTGATCGGGGGCCGGGGCGCGTGTCCAAACGGTTTGTGTTGCTGTTGATTGGGGGCCTGCTGCTGCTGACGATCGCCACGGCCAGCCTCAGCCTGTGGTTGCTGCAACTGGCTTGGCAGACTCTCGTTGGTGCATAGGTTTCGGGAATTGGAGCATCGGCCCTAGGTCTGGATGGGTTCGTTGCGGCTAGGGTCGCCCAAAAACGGCTCGATCGGGGGCGGTATTACTACCGGTTGCGGTGGGCCACCCCATTGGGTTTGTAAGTCCGTGAGGAGTTTGTCTTGCTCCGCCCGCAGGCTGTTGACTTTGGTGCTGCGGTTTTGGATTGAAAACCAAACCAAGCCCCGATCGCGCGTGGGCAAAAACCCAGACAGGGCACTGACATTAAACAAACTGCCGGTTTTGACAGCGGAACCGGCGGGCATTTTGCGCCGGGCAATGGTTCCCCGATCGCGCCCGGCCATGGGCAACAGGGCCGCAACGCCCTCCGGAATGCCCAGCACTTGCAAGCGCCGTTCCAAAGCAATCCCGATCGCGGTGATCGCCCTGGGAGAAAAAGCATTGCCCTGGCCCAAACCGGAGCCATTGAGCGATCGCAATTCCGTTTCTGAGAGACCCGTGAGCGATCGCAACTGTTGCGCCACCTTCACGCCGCCGCCCATCTGGCGGGCCAGGGTTTCGGCCATGAAGTTATTGCTGTAGAGGTTCATTTGCTTCAGCAAACTCAGCAACGGCAGCGATCGATGGCGAATCAACAAGCGCCGGCCCGCTACGGGCGTGGTCGTGCCCGGTGTGGTGGTGGCGTTGGGCAGTTGGTTGGGCGAAGCCGAGGGCAGGGCATCCAACGCCGGCCGCACCGTTCCCGCAATCACCACCTGGGGCTTGGCTGTGCCGGGGGGCATGGCTCCATGGACACGGGTGAGCAAGGGCGACCAAGCCGCTTCATTGATCCCTTGGCGCAGTAAGGTTCCGCCCAGGGCTGGCCCCGGTGGGTTAGGGTCTTCTGGATCGGGCAAAAAGTTCATCTCAAAGCGCCCTTCAATCACCAGATCGCCGGTTACCCGGTTGATGCCCAATTGCTGGAGCGCATTCCCAAGGGCGATCGCCTCTTCCCAAACAAACATCGGATCGCCACCGCCGCGCACAATTAAGTTGCCCTGGAGGGTTCCTTGGGCGATCGGCCCGTCGGCCCAAATTTCCGTGATGAATTGATGGTTCGGATCCCAGGTTTCCAAAGCCGCCAAGGAAGTGGCCACCTTGGTCAAGGATGCGGCGGAGAGGGGGCGATCGCCCTGATGTTGGGCCAAAACGCGCCAGTTGGCTTGGAACCAAAGGCCCTGTTCAGCGGGGTCAATGCCGGCCGCCTTCAGGCGATCGAGATATTGCTGCACCGTTGCCTGTGCTTGGGGTTCTGCCTGGTTTGGCCCCCAAAACCAACTGCTGCCAACGCGATTCAGATAAGTCACGGCTCCCTGGTGGAGCAAGTCAACCCCGGGTGAGAGGGTGAGCAGCGTTGCGAGTCCCGTACCGATGAATCCTTGCACTGTTCTGAATGCCCTGATGAGTTCTCTGATTTGCTGCGTTGCCTATTCGCTGCGTCGCCACCGTCGCAGCAGGATCTGCAATTCCGGCAGGCGCAACTGCCAAGCCACGGCCCCAAAAACCCCTAAGCCCGCTGAACCCGCCAACACCAACAACAGCAATTGCTCAAGCAGCGAGGATCCCAAGGATCCCGCCAGCCCCCAGCGCACCCCCCAGGCCACGCCCCCAGCCAGGAAGCTTCCCAACAGCACACCGCCAAAGGGCTTGGCCCAATCGCCCCAGGGCAAGCCGCCAATGCGTCGATCGAGCAACCAGAGCAACGCCGCCATGGCCAGGGCATTCACCCCCACCGTGGCCAACACAATGCCGGCCGCGCCAAACCGAGGCACGAGCCACCAGTCCAGCAGCGCATTAAACCCGATATTGACCAAACTGATCCGAAAGGGCGCATTGGCATCACCCAGGGCATAGAAGGCTCGCACCATCACATCCCGCCCAAGATAAACAAACATGCCAATCCCGGCGGCCATCAAAACGCTGGCCACCAGTTGGGAATCGTTGCTGTTGAAGGCTCCCCGCTCGTAGATTACTTGAACGATCGGGTCAGCCAGGGCGATCGTCAGGCCGCTGAGGGGCAACATGGCAATCGCGGAAACCAACAATCCTTGCCGAAGCCGATCAATAAATACGGGGCGATCGTCCGCTGACCGGGCCAACACCGGCAACAGGGGCACAAGCACCACGTTGGAAACCAGGCCCAAGGGGGTTTGGATCAGCAAGTTGGCGTAGTTGAGGGCCGCCGCCGCCTGGGGCACAAAGGAGGCAAAAAATAAATCCGTGTAGAGATTAATCTGCAACATGCCGGAGGAGAGGGCCGCGGGCCCCATCACGCCCAGCACCGCTTGCACGCCCGGATGGCGCAGCGACCAGCGCAGTCGAAACCGTCCCATGCCCGCTTTGATTTGGGCGGGCAGTTGGACTAACCATTGCAAGAGGGCCCCGGCCGTGGTGCTGGCAGCCAACAGCACCCCACCCAGCGCCAGGGTTTCAGGGCCAGAGCCGCCCTGTTGCCAAGCGAACCAGCCGATCGCCCCGATGGTGACAATGCTGGACAGAACGGGACTGATCGAGGGCAGCCAATACAGATCGGCGGCGTTCAGCGTGCCGAAGCCAATCCCGATCGCCCCGGCCAAGAAGGCGATCGGGGCCATTACCTGTAATTGCAACACCGCCAGCTCACGGGTTTGGACGGCGGCGGCGGTGTTGTGGACGCTCAAGCCGGGAGCCAACAGCCCGATCGCCGGTTCCGCAAACACCACCAGGGCCGCACTCACCAGCAGCAAGGCCCCACAAACCACCGTGGTGACCGTTTCCACAATCACTGCCGCCTCCGATCGATCGCGCTTGGCCAACACACTGACCATGGCGCTGTGGAAGGGGCCATTGATGCCGCCCAACAGAATCAACAAAAAGCCCGGCAGCACATAGGCATAGGCGAAGGCATCCACCACGGGCCCGGCTCCAAAGGCCGCTGCGATCACCTGTTGGCGCACCAGGCCCGCCACCTTGCTCAGGAGGGTGGCCCCGGCCACGATGCTGGCAATGGACAGGATCGATCGCCCGGTCTGGGTTGGTTCCGGGGCCGCCGGGGGCGGGGGTTCAGGGTCGAGATTGGCGGCCGGCTCGGCGGGCGAGGGGGGCGGCAATTCGGAAGCGGAGGAAGGAGGCGGAGAGTCGGTCACGGTCGAGGGGCGATCGAGAACCCGATCGAAAAAGGCTGGTTTGCAGCATACCCGAGCCGGGGAGCGATCGACCTTTTCGCCAAACCGCTATAGTCGATCTGCGTCGATTGGCTTCCCCGATCGCCGTCAGCCAACTTTCAGATTTCGATTCCAGATTCCAACGTTTTCCCTGATCGCCGCGATCGCCCGTGAATCCTATGACCCTGACCAGCCCTTCCCCATCCCCCAAACCCACGGCCGTGCTCACGGTTTCGGGCATGAAATGTGGGGGCTGTGTGGCGGCTGTGGAAAATCGCCTGAAACGCCAACCCACGGTGGCCGATGCCAATGTGAACTTGGCGACGGGCTTGGCGGTGGTGGATTTGCTGCCGGGAACCGATGTGCAGGCCACCGTGCCCGCCCTGGCGGCGGCCTTGACGGGGGCAGGGTTTCCCAGCGAAGTGCAAACTTCGGCAGATTTGACCCCGATCGCCCCGGAAACCCCGGCCACGGCGGGCGATTGGTGGCGGCCCCTGGTGATTGCCGGGGTGCTGTTGCTGATTTCCACTTTGGGCCACCTCGATCGGCTGGGGGGCCCGCCCATCCCATTGATCAGTCGGGTGGAATTTCACTTTGCGGTGGCCACCTTGGCCCTGCTGTTTCCGGGGCGAGAAATTTTGCTAGAAGGGTTTCGCTCGCTGCTGCGCGGCATTCCCACCATGAACTCCCTGATTGGCTTGGGAACCGGTGCGGCCTATCTGGCCAGTGTGGTGGCCTTGGTTCACCCCAGTTGGGATTGGGCTTGTTTTTTTGATGAACCGGCCATGCTGTTGGGGTTTGTGCTGTTGGGCCGCACGATCGAGGCCCGGGTGCGGGTGCGATCTCGGGAATCCTTCACGGCCCTGCTGGCCCTGAAGCCAGCCCTGGCGCGTCGGTTGACCCAGGAACCCACGGAATTGGGAGAAGCGCTGCCAACGGAATCGATTCCCGTGGGAACGGTGCAGGTGGGCCAAGCCCTGTTGGTGTTGCCGGGCGATCGGTTGCCGGTGGATGGGGTGGTGGTGTTGGGTAAAACCACGGTGGATGAGGCGATGTTGACGGGGGAATCGCAGCCGGTGATCAAGCAGCCGGGCGATCGCCTGTTGGCGGGAACCCTCAACCAATCGGGGGCGATCGTGATTCGGGCCCAGCGGGTTGGCCGCGACACGGAATTGGCCCGCATTGTGCAATTGGTGGCCGAAGCCCAGGGGCGCAAGGCTCCGATCCAGCGCTTGGCCGATCGCGTGGCGGGCTATTTTTGCTGGGGGGTGATGGCGATCGCCGGGTTCACCTTTGGCTTTTGGGCCCTCTGGGGCGATCGATTCCCCGCTGTGTTGCAAGCGGCCGCCCAAACCGCCGACCACGCCAACCACACCGCCCACCTGGCCATGGCCGGGATGGCCCCCATGGTGTCGGAGCCGGTGACCCCTGGGCAACTGGCCCTGAAGCTCGCCATTTCCGTGCTGGTGGTGGCCTGTCCCTGTGCCTTGGGCTTGGCCACGCCGACGGCCATTTTGGTTGGCTCCAGTTGGGGCGCAGAACAGGGGATTTTGATCCGGGGTGGTGATGTGCTGGAACGGCTCCAGCAGGTGGCCACGGTGGTCTTTGACAAAACGGGAACCCTCACCACGGGGCGACCGGTGTTGGTCGATCGCCAACCCCTGGTGGCTGACATGACGGGCGATCGCCTGGTGCAGTTGGCGGCGGCCGTGGAGCGGGGCACTCGCCACCCCCTGGCCCAAGCGATCGCCCAAGCGGCCGCTGCGCTACCCGCCCTCCCGGCCCAAGACTTCGTGACGGAACCGGGCCTGGGAGCCAAGGCCCAAGTGGCCGATCGCCCCGTTTGGGTTGGCAATTGGGCCTGGCTGGCTCAAGGGGGAATTCCCTTGCCGGAGTCGGTGGAGCTGGCCTTGCAGCAGATGGCCCAGGCGGGGAAAACGCCAATTTTGGTGGCGGAGGGCGATCGACTGGTGGGGCTGTTGTCGGCCGCCGACGAGTTGCGACCCGATGCGATCGCCACCGTGCAGCGGCTCCAGCAACTGGGGTTGGATATTCGGGTGTTGACGGGCGATCGGGCTGAGGTGGCCAACGCCCTAGCCGATCGGGTTGGCTTGTCCCGATCGGCCGTGGTTGCCGAGTTGCGACCCGACCAAAAAGCCCAAATCATCAGCCAATTGCCCCATCCGGCCATGGTGGGTGACGGCATCAACGACGCACCCGCCTTGGCCACTGCTCCCGTTGGCATTGCCCTGGGATCGGCCACCGATGCTGCCCTCGAAACTGCCGGTGTCATTTTGACGCGCGATCGACTGCTCGACCTGCCGAGCGCGATCATGCTCGGCCGCGCAACGTTCCGTAAAATTCGCCAAAACCTGTTATGGGCCATCGCGTACAATGCGATTGGCATTCCCCTCGCGGCGGGCCTTTGGTTACCCTCCGTTGGATTGGGGCTTAGTCCTGCCACTGCTGCCGCTCTGATGGCTTTCAGTTCTGTCAGTGTGGTGAGTAATTCCCTGCTCTTGCGTGTCAGCGCCCGATCGGCAGTTAGTGCGCTGCCTGAACAAAACCAGACATGTCAGAATTAGCCGTAACCGAGCTACGTCAAGAGTCTCCACACTTCGTGGAGCACAGTTAATCCAGTCCGCATAATCAGCCCATGCCCGCAGAACCCAGGCAAAATCACCTCTTAATCGTTGAAGACGACAAGGGGAGACGGGAAGTCATTCTCGAAAATCCCGTCTACTCCATTGGACGCGATCCCAAGTGCGATGTCATCCTTGTTTCTCAATTTGTGTCGCGTCGGCACGCCACCCTCGTTCGTCTGTCCTATGACGACGGTACAGCCTATTACCGAATTGTCGATGGCAACCTCAAGGGCAAACCCAGTGCCAATGGGCTGCTAATTAACGGTCGTAAGCTGCAAGTCCACGATTTACAAAACGAGGACGAAATTGTCTTTGGGCCCCAGGTTCGGGCCATTTACTACACCCTCAAGCAAGATACGCTCTCGATCGGGCCGCCGGACGAGTTTGATATCACCTTGATTAGCCCCAACATGGTGGGTGACCCGGAAGACACGGATGATGATTAACCCTTGTGTTAATCAGAACCCATAGGAGACTCCAGAATCTGAGCGTTTGAAGATGTTGTTGTTTAATCAATCATCCCCCAAGGCTTCTGGAGTCATGTTTAAGCATTATCCTATGCGCTTTCCTATCGTTTTCGGCATTGATTGACTCGGCACTGATTGATTCAGCACTGATTAGTTCAGCACTGATTGATTCAGCATTTACAAAGCATCTACGAAGCATCTACTGAAAAAGTTTCTGAAAAGCCAAAACCGAGCCTGAGCCAGCCGCTGTCACTGACCAAGTTCATTGAGAATCTTAGGAAAGTTGCAGGTCTTGGCCCCGTTTCGGTTTTGGCTTTTCTTCGTTTTGGGCTTTTTAAGCTCTGGGTTCATGAATGAGCGGACAATGTGCGGGTGAATTGCCCTGTGAATGAATCGATGAATGAGTCGATCGCACCCTAGCCCAATTGAGCCGCACACACCGCTGCCCCCAGCAGGCCCACTTGAGGATTCAAGACCACCGAAACGGGCACATTCTCTAACAGCTCGCTCACCCGGCCCTTGCTGCCAAAGTGAAATAGAAACTGTCCCCGATCGAGCAAGGGCAAAATCTTGGCGGCAATGCCTCCGGCCACATATAGCCCGCCGTAGGGCAAGAGCTTCAGGGCCAAGTTGCCCGCCTCGGCTCCATAGGCCGCCACAAACAAGTTCATGGCCTGTTCGCAGAGTGCATCGGACTCTTCCAAGGCAGCACGGGCAATGATTGCACCGGGATCGATGCTCTTTTCGCTGCGGCCCATTTCCTGTTCCCAGGTGCGGATGGCTTGGGCGACGGTGCTGTTTTCGTGGCCCGTTTGTCGATCGCGCAGAAATTGATAGATGCCGACAATCCCTTGACCGGAAACAATCCGCTCCACGGAGACCCGATCGATCTGATATCGCTCCTGCAAATAGTTGTGTAGCTCCCATTCCAGGGCTGATCGGGGTGCAAAGTCTGTGTGACCGCCCTCGGTGCTGAATGCTCGGTAGCGGCCCGGCTCGCCCGTTGGAATCAAAAATCCTTCGCCCAAGCCAGTGCCCGCCCCCAAGATCCCGATCGGGGCCAGGGGATCAACCTTGGCCGGCTGCAACACTTTCAAATCCACTGCTTCCAGCACCGGGATGCCATAGCCGACGGCGGCAAAGTCGTTGATCAGTTCCACATGGGGAATCTCGAGGGCTTGGATTAGGCGATCGACCTCCAGGAACCAGCCCAGGTTGGTGAGTCGTGATGTGCCGTGGGCCACGGGCCCCGCAATCCCAAAACAGGCGCGATCGGGTCGGCGATTTAGCCCGGAAGCCCCCAAAAAGGTTTCTACCATTGGCACCAGGTCGGTGAAGTCCCGGCTGGCGTATTGGGCTTCATACAGGGGTTGCAATTCCACCGCCTGGGGGGTGCGGCTGTCGGTTTCCACCAACCGCAGAATCGTTTTGGTTCCGCCCACATCACCGGCCAACAGCAGCGCCACGGTTTCGCCTCCCGTTCTCAGATTGCTAGAGCTTCAGCAGGCCAAGGAACTCTGGCCCGCCCACAAGTCAATGATCTCAACGATCTCAACCCAATCACACCCTCATCCGTCCGACCGGGACACAGCACCCCATTCCGTAGGGGCGCAACGCTTGCCATGTGCTTCAACTTAACGGTTAGCTTGTTCAAAATCATCCCAATCAGGGTCGATTGAAACCCGTCAACCCTGTAGGGGCGTACGGCTGTACGCCCCTACCCGGATTTTCTCGGTCTTAAGTTGAAGCCAATGAACGCTTGCGCCCCCCGATGCTCATGCTTGCGATCTCGATCGCTTGCACCCCGACCGATCAAGTTGACTAATTTTGCTCGAAGGGTAAGCCAAAGACCGAGCAGAACGTTTTCTCAACCTTATAGCCCGAGTCGATCGTCTCCAGCGGATCCTTCCGCAGCCGGTGACGCAAGCAGAGCACAATTACCCGGCGGATGTCATCGACGGTTACTTGGGTGCGACCTTCGAGGGCGGCGATCGCCTTGGCGGCCCGGTTGGTCACGATGTCGCCCCGTAACCCGTCCACATCCAGCTCAGAACAAACCTGGGAAATTTGCACCCGCAAATCGTAGTCCAGCTCCACCGAGGGCAGCAGGTTCCGGGCGTTCACCAGCTTGGCTTGCAGGGCTTGCTGTTCCGTTTGGCAACGATCGAGGTAGCTTTGGGGGCTGCTGTCAAAGGCCGATCGCTCTTCCACAATTTGCACCCGCAGGTTCGGCTCCTTCACGGTGCGAATTTCCGCGTGCATCCCGAACCGATCGAGCAGTTGGGGCCGCAGTTCCCCTTCTTCCGGGTTGCCGGAACCCACCAACACAAACCGTGCTGGGTGGCGAATCGAAATCCCTTCGCGTTCCACCGTGTTCCAGCCCGAGGCCGCCGAATCCAGCAGCACATCAACCAAGTGGTCATCGAGCAGGTTCACTTCATCCACGTA
Organism: Limnothrix sp. FACHB-406; assembly: GCF_014698235.1. NCBI lineage: Bacteria > Bacillati > Cyanobacteriota > Cyanophyceae > Pseudanabaenales > Pseudanabaenaceae > Limnothrix > Limnothrix sp. FACHB-406. The sequence continues at coordinate 41,789 of NZ_JACJSP010000015.1, forward strand.
AAGGATGCCGCGATTGGCCTTGGCCAACAGGCCCGGTTCAAAGGCTTTCACCCCTTCGGCCAGGGCTTTTTCAATGTCGATCGTGCCGCAAACGCGGTCTTCGGTGGCTCCCAAGGGCAGGTCAACCATTTGCACCTTGCGCTGCACCACGGGCAAGGACTGACCCGCCAACGCCCGATCGCGCACCTCGTCGCTCATCAATTCCGGGTCGCGGGGGTCGCTGTTGAAGGGGTCGCCGTCCACCACATCGATTTCTGGGAGCAAGTCGGCCAGGGCGCGAATCGTGGTGGATTTGCCCGTGCCCCGATCGCCAACGATCAACACACCCCCAATCTTGGGGTCAATGACGTTGAGCATCAACGCCAACTTCATTTCTTCTTGACCGACGATCGCCGTGAAGGGAAACACGGGCCGGCGGCGGGTTTCGGAACTGACAACGGTTGCGGTCACGGGCGTTTCAGGTAAGGTCGATTTTGAAGGGTTGGATCTTATGGGATCAAACTTGGGCGGGCCCTTGCGGCCGGCCGTCTTTCATTTTGCCATAGGGGTTGCGCTCCCAACGGGCGATCGGCCCGTTGGGGGAGGCTGATACCATGGACTGGTAACTTTTCAAAAATTTCGGCAAGGGCTGGGCTGTGGCTGCAACTTCATCTCCTTGGGTCTCGGTGGCACGCATGGTGGAAGAGCTGCTCTACTCAACTCGCCACCGGGCCACCCTGGGCCCGGCGGCACGGGGCCCAGCGGCCCGACGGGGGCGATCATCGCGCCCGGCCGGCTCGCCGCTGAATTCTCAACCCAGTCGCCCCCAGCCGGCTCGGCGCGATTCGCTGGATGATCCTTGGGCCGATGACCCCGATCGCTACGTGGATGAATATGCGAATCGATATGTTGATCGTGTCGATGATCATGTCGATCGCCCCGTAGACCAGTTGGGCGATCGATCCCTCAATCGCCGGCCACGCCCCAGCCACCATCCCCGTAAAACACGCCTCCGCCATCGCTACGCGGCCCGATCGATCATTACCCGGCGTTGGTTGCCTTGGGTTGCCGGTGGTAGCCTGCTCCTGCTGTCGGATTGGCAGCTAGGATCCGCCGCTGCGGCCGGTGGGGCCGTGGTTTGGCTGGTCTACCGTACCGAGCCGCGCCATTGGCAAGCCCTCGATCGACAGATTCAAGGTTGGTTGCGAGAACTGAACCGGGGCGAAAACGGCAAGCTGACCCTGGCCCTGGTGGGCGGTGGTGCAGCCATGCTGAGTACCTATGTGGCCGCGGCCGTCTTGGGAGAATCGACCGGCTGGTTGGGGGCGGCTACGGTGCTTCAAGGGTTTGGAACCCTGGGCGCATTGGCCCTGCTGGTGCGCCACTGGTTCGGCCAACCCACGATCGAGCATGATCGCCTCTTCCATCGGGCGATCGAGCGATTGAGCGATCGCGATCCCCTTTCCCAACTGGCCGCCGCCCGCCAACTGGGCCATCTGGCCGATCGGGGGCACTTGGATGCCACCCAAACCCGCACCGCCGCCGACTGTGTGCGGTTGCTGTTGCAACAGGGGTGCGATCGCCCCGTCCATGAAGCCGCTTGGGATACCTTGGCGGTGCTCGAACCGGTGGGCGCAGAACCCGGAACCGCCCGATCGGGACGATCAACCCAACCCGTTTTGGTGCGCTTGCCTCGGGTCACGGTTCGATCGCGCCAACCCTAATTCCCAGCGACCAAGCTGATGGGATCGGGGTGGAAGTTTCCCGGGTGTAACAGCGAATTCTTGAGAAAACTAGAAAATTTGAGAAAATTGCACCTGGTTCGTGTTTAAGGTTTCATGGGCTACCGTTTCCTGAAGATCGCGGCCAGCCCACATTGGCAGTCGATCGCAACCAGTTAAGATAGAAATACCAACTTCCATCGGGGTCACCTTCAATCGCGTTGCCAGGGTGCAACAAGCGCACGCGATTCCCGAGTTCTAAGCCTTGCACCAAAGGAGGCCTATGCTTCAAGACCCTAGAGCCGTCCGCCACTTTCAAAAAATCGCCGATACGATCGCTGAACTGTGGAATCGGGGCTACCGCTTTGACGATATGCGGATGTACCTTGACGGTTACTTGGCAGCCCTGCGTTATACCGAGTCCTTGGAAGCGTTTTCGATTAATCGTCTCGAAGAGGAAGCCACGCGCTATCTCTACGACCCATCCAACTACGATATGGTGCAACCTCAGCCGGATTTGGTTGAATAGCGCCGCTGACCGCGCTCCAATGTCACGATCCAATGTATTTGATGATTTGATGGGTGATTTGATCAGTGATTGGATTGTTGCAGTCACGTTCTCAGGAGATTGTTCCTAATCACGTTACTGGCATCATATTCCCCTCAAATCTTTTGCAACTTCCCTTTTGCAACTTCTCTCAATCGATTGTCAGTCAAATTAGGTGTTCAAATTCAGTTTTTCATCTCTTGTTGACTCGAGAACTCGATAACCCAAGTCATTGGGTTCATAGAAATAAGCGTGCTGCTTTCGTAGTCAAGTGATGTTTCAGCCCATGGGACTGAAATCAGGTTGGCTCAAGAATCTGGAGTAACAAGTTTCTCCTTGTCCTTGCTCTAGCATGGTGTTTTTAAAAATTGGTAGACTGATTGGGGCATCCTATGCAAAATGGGGATCCTGGTCAGTTTTTTTGTGGGCTGAATGAAAATTTGGTGAGTCCAGCTAGCTGCTTGTTTATGAAGTGGCTAACCGTTGGATTTTGATGACTTGACTTTGATGGCTTGATTTTGATGGCTTGATTGGGGTGGCTTGATTTTGATTGCTAAATTTTGATGGCTTGATCGGGGTGGTTTGATTTGGGTGGCTTAAGCAGGAAGACAAAGCGCATGGATGTGGTGACCTTAAAACCAGCCCGATCGCCCGATCGGGATTTGGTGCTGCCCTTAATTAGTCAGCTTTATGAGCATGAGTCCATTGAATTTGCGCTCGATCGGGTGGGGCCCGCGCTCGATCGGCTCCTGGCCCAACCGGATTGGGGCACGGTGCTTTTGATTCAGCCGGAAAGTGATCCCCAGCCCGATCGCCCCTCCATTGCCGGTTATGCCTTGTTGGCCTACCTTTACAGCCTCGAATTTGGCGGGATGGTGGCGCTGCTCGATGAGTTGTGGATTAGCGAAGCCTGGCGCGGCCAAGGGCTAGGGCGCAAAACCATGACGGCGATCGAGCAGTTCTGTGGCGATCGCGGGCTGGTGGCCCTGCGGTTGGAAGTGGGCAAAACGAACACAGTTGCCCGATCGCTCTATCAATCCTTGGGGTTCCAGGATCTCGATCGCGACTTTTGGACCAAGCGCCTCGGCTGAGGGCCGGGCTGAAGCGGTCTGTTTTCGGACTGCCGCACCATCCCTAGCTACTGTTGATTCGCCCTGTTGATTCGCCCTGTGATGTAGCCCTGTGATTTCCATCGACAATCCCCAACCGGCCACCGTCCAGATCCGATCGGCCCAGCCTGCGGATGTGGCGGCCCTCTTTCACCTGATTGAAGCCCTGGCCGCCTACGAAAAACTCAGCCACCAGGTCACCGGTTCCCCGGAAGCCCTGCGATCGCACCTGTTTGGCGATCGACCCTTTGCCGAATCCCTGGTGGCCGAAGCCCAGCCCACAGCGGGCGGCGCGGCCAGCATCGTCGGAATGGCGCTGTTTTTCTATAACTATTCAACTTTTCTGACCCGGCCGGGCTTGTATCTCGAAGATCTGTTTGTGTTGCCGGCCTATCGGGGCCAGGGTTTGGGGAAAGGACTCTTGCAGGCGGTGATCGATCGGGCCAAATCGCAACAGTGCGGGCGGGTGGAGTGGAGCGTGCTGGACTGGAATGCTCCGGCGATCGCGTTTTATGAGCACATGGGCGCAACGGTTTTGCCCGACTGGCGAATTTGTCGGGTGCTGTTGCCTGAAGCGATCGCCTGACAATCTGCTCACCAGCTTGCCCCGGCAAATTGTCTCGAGCGATCGGCCAATTAGTCCTGAATCTCAATGGGCGATCGACCCAAAAATTCATCCAGCTTGGCCCGCACCACCTGAATGTCTTGCCACATCAGCCATTTGGGGCTGCCCTTCTCTCTCGACTGATTTCGCAACAGGTAAGCGGGATGGAAAATGGGCATACAAAGCCGCCCTTCCCATTCCAGCCACTGGCCCCGAATTTTGGTGATCCCATCCTTGCGACCGGTCACGCCGCGCACCGCCGTGGCTCCGGTCAGCAAGATAATTTTCGGATCCACTAACCGAATCTGCTCCATCAGGTAGGGCCGGCAGGCCGCCGCTTCCTCGGGGGTGGGGGTGCGGTTGCCGGGCGGCCGACAGCGCACCACGTTGCAGATATAGACTTCCGTGGCCAGGTCAATGCGCACGGATTCCAGGATTTTTTCGAGCAACTGTCCCGATCGCCCCACAAAGGGCAACCCGGTTTCGTCCTCCGTTTGGCCCGGCCCTTCGCCAATGATCATGATCGGGGCCGTGGGCAATCCGCGACCGACCACCACATTGGTGCGACCGCCGGCCAGTTCGCAACGCTGGCATTGGCGGCAATGGGCAAACAGCGCTTCAAGGCTGTTGTAGGTTCCCGGTGGAATGGGTTGCCGACCGTCTAGGGGAATCCGTTCGAGGTCGATCGCGGGCGGAGGTGGGGGGGCCGGCGGTGCAATGCCCCCAAAATCGAACAGACTAATTTGCTCGCTCACGGGATCAGTGGCGGACACGATCAAACAACTTCCTTTTTCTTCCGGTGGCTAGAGTCCGGTGGCTAGAGTCCGGTGGCAACCCGTTTTTGTTGGTCGGGCTGACCTAGACGGCAGCGGGTTCCATTCCCAGGCGGGCCAGCAGTCGATCGAGATCGAAATGCTCACCCATCAAGTGGCGGATGCATTGAATTTTAATCGGTTCCTGCAAACGCACTTGCCCAAAGGCCCGATCGACAATTTCCACCGTGGTCAACGTGTCCAGATCCACCGTCAGCACCGGAACTTCCAACTCTTCGGCGCGGGCGATGATTGTCGGATCCGGCGGCACTTGCCCCGTCAGAATCAAGCAATGGGTTGAGGTTTCCAGGGCTGCGAATTGAATATCTGCCCGATCGCCCCCGGTCACCACGGCCATGTTGTTGCCCTTGCGGAAATACTTGAGGGCCGAATTCACGTTCATGGCCCCGATCTTCAGGTCTTCCACCATCAGTTCCAGGCGATCGCGGCAACAGAGCACTTCCGCATCCAGTTGGCGCACCAGTTCACCCACGCTGACACTCCGCAGCAGGGAGTTGCGCGGCAGCAGCCCCAAAACGGGAATGCCTTGGGACTCTAAAAATGGCCGCGCCACACCGTTCACCGCGTCCAGTTCCTTGGCAGGCAAACGGTTCAGCACCACGCCCGCCAGCCGATCGCCCAGCAGCTCCCGAGCGGCCATCAGCCGATCGACCGTCAGGGTGGGTTCATAGGAACAAACCAGCAACACAGACGCATCCAGCGTTCGCGCCGCTTGGGCCATGGATAGTTCAAACAAACTGCCCTCTTGCAAGGAGGCGGGCCCCTCCATCAGCACCAACTCAGCGCTGGTGTTGCCATAATCCTCCAGCAAGGCGCTGTAGTTGGTGGGGTCTTCCCCTTGCAACCGCTTGAGCACCGCATCGGAGGTTAGTTGTACCAGCGTCGGCAGCAGTCGATCGCTCGGGAGGTTCAATGTCTCGCGGATCAGCCGCACATCCGCATCTTCGCCATCCGTGGCCGTCATCAGGCCACCGAGCGGCTTCCCGTAACCGATCTTGATGTCCTTGGTGGCCAACAGATGAGCCAGCCCTAGCAATACCGCTGATTTGCCGCTGTACTCTTCCGTAGAACCGACGATCAAATGCCTGGGACGAAACGGCACGCTAAAACTCCTGTGTTGTGCAACAAACTGGGGCGAAATGAACCGTCTGCGGTTGGGGGAAATCGGTTGAAATCGGGGAACCGTAGCTCGATCGAAGGGCGATCGAAAAGGTTAGCGATCGTTGGCAGAACCGGCGGGGGTCTCTCGCTGCGTCACAGACCCGTTCAACAGATCCATCGGCCTTTGCGAGGGGGAAACTCCGCAACCCAGAACCGTGGGCGGTCTTCAGTATTCAGAACGTGATTCAGAACGTGAATTGACTTTCAGATGTCGTCAGATTTGAGGGGCGATTTTCAGGTGCGATCGACCCATCAAATCTGGAGGGATACCAGACATAGCAATCCTGTTAATGCAATTAAATCATTAATGTGTATTGCAGCGATTGCAACTGTCCATTACACCTGGTATGGAAGAGTAACGATTGTAACAAGTTGTTAGGGATTGTTTCCGCAGTTTTGCGCCCTGAGTCCCGGTGGGCTGAGGTGTTTGGGGATCGCTCTGCCGGGTCTGAGAATGGGTTTGGAAACCGACGGCCGGCCGCCGATGTGACCTGATCGCCCCTCTAGGGTTAATCATTCCCAAAATTTCCCGCCCATGGGCAGCTTCGAAGCAACCCAATTCAGGGTTTCCCGAACGATTTGGCGGACGATGGGGCTAAAGGGGGCATTATGCGATCGTTTCCTAACATTACCAAAAAAATAATGCCTGATTTAATGCCTGATTTCGGTTGAATGCCGAACTTACTGTTGAGCCTGATGCGGGATTTGGTTCTGGAATTTGGTTCTGGGATTTGATTTCGGTCTGATTTTGATTTGGCCAAAGCCTGATCGGGTTTCGCTGGTCAGAGGCTGAAGAGTGGATCTAACCAGCGATCGCCCCAATCTAAGGGCTAATTCAAGGCCCGATCTAGGGGCCAGACCGAAGGGCCCAGCAAGGGCCGATCGGGAGGAATATTTTAGCTCGCTTGATCCTATTCCAAATGGCTCAGAAGCTTGCGATAAAAGGCCTTTGAAAAATCCGTCACCCGCGTTTTTTTATAGTCAATTAACACATCAATTAGAAAGCTAATAAATTCAAAATTAGCCATGGACACTTCGTAGCTTAATTCTGCATTGCCATCAAACTGAATTCGACAGCGGGTTAGGTCGGCCGGCAGGGTGGAAACACGCCAGGTGGCCACAAAGGGAATATCGTCACCGCCTTCAATGCGACGTTTACCTTCGATCGATCCCTTTTGGTATAGCCCGATCGCAAAGGGCAACACGTTGCGTTTTGCGCCCTGATAGTAGGGCAGATAAACGCCAACGGCTCCCTTAGCAGCCGGTTCTAGTTTGTCCAACGACATGTGGCGTGGCCTCCTGTGGCCCGTGAGAGGATGACGAGACGATGGGGGGTGGTGACAGTATTGGGGCGATCGCGCCGTGGCCGTCAACCATCGGCAATTGCCGTATTTGCCATTATTGCCAAGCCAGACCCCTTCAACAAGGGGCGTTGGGGTCTCAAGAACTCCTCAAAAACTCCTCAAGAATGTCGTAAGAATACCGTTGATTCACCGGGCCCAAACTGCACCAATTGGTAGGATGGATCGCTTGCGTGATTTGGCCGCAAGCGGTCTAATGCTAGGGAAGATTGCCGTTGATTAACCCCAACTCATTACTTGCACCATCTTCCTGAATCATATGACGGAACCACTTCTTGACCGGGATGCTCTCGATCGAACCACGGCGGAATCGGGCGACCAGTGGGATTGGAGCGGTGGCCTCGAAGGGCGGCGGCGCAAGGCGGCCACCGCTCTCTTCGCCCTCTGGTCCACGGTGGTGATGTTGCACTATGCGGCTTGGGGGCCGGCCTTTGTGTGGGTGGTGACGGTGTTGGCGGGGGCCTATGTGCTGCGGGTGATGGCGGCTCCTCAGGCGGCGGTGACCGCGCGATCGACCGACCAACGCGCGGCGATCGCCCCAGATCTTTCCCGATCGCCGGTTGCTTGGGCGGCGGATGCTTGGCCTTCGGTGGCGGTGTTGGTGTCAGCCAAGGATGAGGAAGCGGTGATTGGGGCGCTGGTGAAACGCCTCTGCGCGATCGACTATCCAGCCGATCGCTACGAAGTTTGGATTATTGACGACGGCAGCAGCGATCGCACGCCCCAGGTGTTGCAACAACTGCAAACGGTTTATCCGCAATTGCGCGTTTTGCGGCGGCCGCCGGGGGCCGGGGGCGGCAAGTCCGGCGCGTTGAATGCGGCTGTGGCCCAGGCTCGGGGCGAAATTCTGGTGGTGTTTGACGCGGATGCTCAAATGCAGCCGGATCTATTGCGGCAGGTGGTTCCAGTTTTTGCCCGATCGAGCGTTGGCGCGGTGCAGTTGCGCAAGGCGATTGTGCAAGCGGAAGCCCTTGATGTTCATCCCGATCGCGACAACTTTTGGATTCGAGGTCAGCAGGCAGAAATGGCCCTCGACAGCCACCTCCAAGGACAACGGGCCCGCTTGGGTGGCGTGGGTGAGCTGCGGGGCAATGGTGAATTTATTCGGCGTGCTGCCCTCGAACAATGCGGCGGATTCAACGAAGCCACCATTACCGACGACTTGGATTTGGCCGTGCGGCTGCACCTGAACGGTTGGGATATTGAATGCTTAATGTTCCCGGCGGTTTTGGAAGAGGGTGTGACCCGCCTCAAGGCCCTGTGGCATCAGCGGAACCGCTGGGCCGAAGGGGGCTACCAACGCTATCTCGACTATTGGCGGGCGATCGCCGGGAATCGCGGTGGAGCTGCCAAAACCTTGGATTTAGCCGTGTTTTTGCTATTCCAATACCTCGTTCCCCAAATGATTGTGGCTGACTGGGTTGTGGCCGGCATTCGGGGCGATGGACCCGTGCTGACTCCGCTGGCTACGGCGGGGCTGTTGCTCTCGGCCTTGGGGATGGTTTTGGGGTTGCGATTGGTGGCGGCGGGCACCGAATCTCCCACCCATTGGGGCGATCGCCTGGTCAGTTGGTTGCGCACCCTCAGCAAAACCGCCTTGGGTTTGGTGTATATGCTGCACTGGTTCCCCGTCATTGCCAGCATGGGTTTGCGGATTGCGGTGCGGCCCAAGCAGTTGAAATGGGTGAAAACGGCCCACGCCGGTTCCGGGGAACTGGCGATCGAGCTAGATGATCTCGACTCCGACCATTCCTAGGCAGCGCACTAAGGGCGCACTTAAAGAGGGCATATGCTGGCAAATTGGCGCTTTTGGGTCATGGGTCTGATCGTGGGAATGGTGGCGGGATGTCGTGTGGACTGGAACGGCCCCAATGGCCAAGCAAAACCCCAACAAACCCTGACCGTTTCTGCGGCCGCCAGCTTGCAACCCGCCCTCACCACCCTGCAAGCGGAATATCGCCTGGTGGAACCCACGGTGCAGTTAAGCCTCAATTTCGGTTCTTCCGGTGCGCTCAAGCAGCAAATTTTGCAAGGGGCCCCCGTGGATCTGTTCATTTCAGCCGATGCCAAAACCATGGCGGAGTTGGCGGGGGCGGGCCTGGTGGATCCGGCAACCCAACGAGATCTGCTCTCCAATGAGTTGGTCTTGGTGGCCCGGCCCGGGGTTCCCCTGCGCAAGTGGCAAGATGTGGCTGGGCCGGAGGTGAAATTTTTGGCGATCGGGGATCCGGAACGAGTGCCAGTCGGTCGCTATGCCCGCGCCACGTTGGTGTCTTTGGATCTTTGGAGAGCCGTGCAACCGAAGTTGGTTTTGGGCCAGGATGCCAGACAGGTGTTGACAGCGGTGGTGACCGGCAATGCGGATGCGGGGGTGGTATATGCCTCCGATGTGCGTCGATCGACTGAACCGCCACTGGGTTTGGTGTTGGTGGGAGATGCGCCGCCGGGATCCCATCCGCCCATCACTTACCCGATCGCGGTGATGGCCAAAACGCGCCAACCGGCCGCCGCTCGCCAATTTGCTGACTGGTTGGGGAAACCCACCGCCCGATCGATCTTTGTCCGCTATGGGTTTGTGCCCCTGAGCTTGGGGAGTTCCTTACCCTTGCCGCGTCCGGTGGCTGCCCCTGAGCGATCGCCCGCCCACTCATGACCAGCCCCGCCAGTTGGGTGACCCAGTGGGATTGGTCGCCTTGGAGTTTGTCCGTGGGGGCGGCCCTGTGGGCCACGGGGTTGGCCGTGAGCTTGGGCTTGCTGATTGCCTGGGCGATGCTGTCCTGTCGGGAACCCTGGCGCAGTGCGATCGATACGGTGTTAGTGTTGCCGCTGGTGTTGCCGCCAACGGTGGTGGGGTTTGGGCTGTTGGTGTTGTTGGGTCGCCAGGGGCCGATCGGGTTGGCTTTGGAATCGATCGGGGTGTCGGTGGTGTTTTCGCCCCTGGGCACGGTGGTGGCGGCCACGGTGGTGGCCTTTCCCTTGGCCTATCGCACCTTGCTTTCCACCTTTGAGCAATTGGATCCTGACCTGTTGCGGGCGGCCCGCACCTTGGGCCTGAATGGTTGGCAAATTTTTTGGCGGGTGCGGTTGCCCCTGGCGCGATCGGGCTTGGTGGCGGCGGCCTTGCTCACCTTCGCGCGATCGCTCGGAGAATTTGGGGCCACGGTGATGTTGGCGGGCAACATTCCCGGTCGCACCCAAACAATTCCCAGTGCCATTTTTGCCGCCGTGGAAGCGGGTGACTGGCCCCGGGCCCAACTGTGGGTGTGGTTATCGATCGCGATGGCCCTGCTGGCAATTGTGGGGCTTAATCAAGCGGCCCGTCGCCCTTGGTAGGGGGATTGTTGGGTTCTGAGTTCGTTACAGAATTCGTTACAGAATGGGTTGCAGAATTCGGTGATTTGATCGGTTCGATGAACTCGATCGGCTCGATCGGCCCCGTCGCTGCGGGTGACCAGATTAACCAACCCGCCGCCACCGCAAAGGAACCCGCCGCCTGACCAGGATGCAGCGGCAACCCCGTAGCACTCAGCAGGGCATTGACAGCCGCAAAACCACCAAAAAAGCACCCAATTCCCAATCCCACGCGATCGGGCATCAGGTCGATCGCCAGCGGAATGCCCCCATTGAATAGCCCCGCCCAGGCCACCATCATCACCAACGCCAGCGGCCAAGTGATGATTCCCAATTGCGGCAGCGTCAGCATTGGCAGCCCCATGCCCAAGGCGATCGCCCCCGCCAACATCACCGATCGATTGCCCCACCGGCCCGCCAACAGCCCCATCACTAACGCCCCGATCGCCACCGTCAGACCCACCCCCAACCCAATCACACTGCCGGGCCATTGGGGCAACTGGCTTTGCAAAGCAGCGGGCACAATCCCAAAAAACAGCCGCAGCCCCCAACCCACGGCTGCCCCCAAACCCAACAGCCGCACCACTTCTCCCCACCGAATTGGCCCAGGGGAATTTTGGGCAACGGCGCTGGCTCCCAAGACCCGATCGGGCCCCGCCAATTGCAAGACTCCCGCCGCCGCCACCAGGGCCAACGATCCCAACCCAAAGGCATAGGCCGGGCCCAACTGCAAAACGCGATCGCGAGCCAAGGGAGCCACCGCCCCCACCAAGCCCGCCGACAAAACCAACAAGCTGTTGGCCTGGGGCAGTTGACTGCTCAAGGCGTATTGACCAATGAGGGCGATCGCGGGCGATCGAAACACCGCCATGGCCACCGCCCACAGCACCACCGTCACCATCAACAGGCCTTGAACGATTGCCCCGCGCCCCAACGCTGCCGCCACCATGGCCCCAAACATCAACACCGTTAGCCCCACCCCCGCCACCACCAGGGGATAGCGGCTGCCCACGCGCAACCGCGCCCGATCGCTCAAGCCTCCAATCACCGGCTCCAACACTGCGGCCAGGCCATCTTCCAAAATCAACACCGCCCGATCGACCCCCGGCAACCCCACGGCCGCCAACAACTGGGGTAAATAGAACCGATACAGTACCCAAGCCAGGGAAATGGCTCCTTGCAATCCCGCCAATCCCAACACGGGCCGCCACAGGAGGTTGCGTTCCGGTTGATGTGATTCAGGCTGATTGGATTCTAGTTGAGCGAACCCAGGCTCTTTTGGCTCGGGATTCGGGACAGGCTCGGGTGATTGGGTCATGGGATGGGGCCAGGGCAAAGACCGATCGCCTCGGGGGGCGATCGCGCGGATAGTTCCGGTCTAACCGATCGATTCGGCTCCTGGCGAACCTTTCCGGGCGATCGTCCACATCAGCCCCATATCAGCCCCACAGCAACAAAAATCCTGAATCAATGGATCCTGGATCAATGGACTTAACTGATTCCTCAACGTCGGGGCTGAATTCTGACGCTAATTCGCCGTGGCCGCTCTCAAAGTGTCAATATTGGCTTCCCAATTGCGCCCATCAAAGGGTTCAATCAACACCTGCGACGGATCGGCCAAATCAACTCCATCCAGGCAGCGGGCATTCACGCTATAGCCATCCGGGTGCGATCGGGGCACATAAAATGACTTGATGCCACAGGTGCGACAAAACAAATGCTTGGCCGTGCCCGTGTTGAAGGTGTAGGTGGTTAATGCCGTTTCGCCCTGCAACAGTTGAAAGCGCGATCGGGGAACGAGTAAATGCAAAAATCCCGTTTTGTCGCAAATGGAGCAATTGCAAGACTGCACCTGCAAGGGCGATGGCCCCTGCACCTGAAAGCGCACCGCTCCGCAATGGCAACCGCCCTCATAGGTGACGGCAGAGTCACGGTTGGATTCAGTCTCCGCTGTGGGGTTGGGTTCTTGGGTCATGGCGAATGGTCGATCGAGAAGAAACGGATTGCTAGGGGTTGAATTAGGGCTTGGAGTCTAGGGCTTGAATTGTCGATCGAACGTGGACCGGTCGATCGGTTGCGGCACTTCCAAACCCTCGCCTCCCAACACCGTCAAAGGTTGACCTTCCACCAAAATCCAAACCTTCGCAGCGGGATTCAAGGTGCTGGCCGTGTAAACAATTTGCCCTAACCGTCCCATCATCGATGCACTGCCGCCGCCGCTGGTGAATTCCGACGACAGGTTCACCCGCACCCCTTCCGGCGCAATCATCACGTCCAGCAGCTTGGTGTTGATGGGAATGGCGCTGCTTAAGTTGTTGTCGGTGGGTTGCCCGGCCAAAACTTGCTCGATCGCCCCGCGCAGCACCTCATCTGGCTCACTGCTGGCCACGGTTTTGGCCGGTTGACCCGCCATCGCAAAATGGGTTCCCGTGTCCTTCAGCCAATAGACCTGGGACTGTTCAGCGATCGGGGCGGTGGCCACAGGGGCAGGAGTTGCCTTTGGTGATTGGGGCACGGCGCTGGGGGGCGGCGTGGGGGCAACGCTGGCCGCCACCGAAGGGCTGGGGCTGGGGATGGTTGTTGCGGCGGAAGGGCTGGGGGTTGGGGCCGGGGCCATGGAAGCGTTCCACCAGGCAACGCCGGCCCCCACCGCCACGGCCGTTGAACCAACGGCGGCCACAAGACTGATGGGTAGATTGCGACGGGGACGATCGGACATGGTGACAAAACCTCCTGAGGCGGTGCAAACGCAAGGCCCATAGCCAGCCTGGAACCGCACTGGAAACCGTTAGCGCAATGGCTCTTGAATTCTTGTTCTGGGTGGGGGGATGGAAACCCGGATCATTCGATGGTGGTGATTTGGGGGCGACTTGGGGGTCGGCAATCGGGTTCAGCAGTGGGCGATCGGGCTGTTACGGCCATTCTAGGCCGCTCCTCAAAAGTCGGCGTGAATACTCCCCTGAAATTAGGCTCCTTGGGCCAGTTCCATCAGGGCCACTTCCCAGGCCAAGCGAGGTTGCACATAGCCCATCAGTTGCTTGCGGAGGGCTTCCAAACGGCGCAGGGTTCGATCGCGCTGGGGCCAAGGCCGATCGCCCTGTTGCCACCAGGTTTGTTGCAAATAGTTCACGAGCCACAGTTGCTGTTCTAGGTCGATCGCCTTATCAAGCTGCCGGGCCAAATCCAGGGCGGCAAAGGCGGACTGGGGCGGTTGGCGCAGGGCCATGAGCAAGTCCTGCGGCAGGGTTTGCAACCGTTGCCAATGGGCGATCGCCTGGCCGGGACAGCCCTGGGCCAAGGCCAACACTTCGGGAGTGTTGCGCAAGTCGCCATGGCCCGCCCGATCGAGCACTTGGAGCAACTCCGAGGGAGGCAACCGGCGAAAGGAAACCCGCGCGCAACGGGAAACCAAGGTGGGCAAAATCGCCTCGGGGCCAGGAGCCAACAGAATGATGGTGGCGCGGCCCGGTTCTTCGAGGGTTTTTAAAAGGGCATTGGCGGCCCCTTCGGCCATGGTTTGCGCCGCTTCAATCACCACAAACGATCGGGGTGCTTCCATGGGTGGCCGGCCGAGGCTGGTGGCCAATTGGCGAATTTGTTCTAGGCGAACTTGGGGCGGTGTTTTCTTTTCCAAACCGCTGGCTTGGGCTTGGCTGATGGAAATCAGTTGTCCCCGATCGAGGTAGGTTGGCTCCAGCCAAATCAGGTCGGGGTGCATTCGCTCGCGTACCCGTCGTCCCAAACTGGCGGCCAATTCCGGGCGATCGGGCGGACAAAGAATCCATTGGCCAAAGCATTCTGCCGCCAGCTTGCGCCCCACCCCATCGGGCCCGGCAAACAGATAGGCCGGCGCAATTCGATCGCGGGCGATCGCCATCGTCAAAAAATCAATGACCGAATCTTGGCCCACCAGGGGCCCAAACCCAGCCCGAATCGTCGCTGGCTCCAGCATCTAACCGGCCTCCATCCCCATGGCCCCTTGTTCCCGTCCTGTGATCTCGGCCGCAATGACCTGCATGAACAACCTGCATTCCCCTGGCTGTTCGATTAGAACGCGGGCTGCACTGGAACCGGCCACCAACGGGCCAAGCGTTTGGTCAACACCGCTTGGGTTTGGGCAAAGGTGGCGGCCAGGTCTCCATCGGCCACGATTCGCACCACTCGATCGGGATCCTGAGCAGCCAAGGCTGCAAACCCCGATCGCACCCGTTCATGGAAATCGATCGCACTGCGTTCTAGGCGATCGGCCGGGCCCCGCCGCGCCGCCCGCCGCGCCAAGCAACAGTCGATCGAGGCATCGAACCACAGGGTTAAGTCACTGGCTAAGCCCGCCGTGGCAATTCGATTCAGGGTTTCAATCAGGATTAAATCCTGCTGGCGGCCAAAGCCTTGATAGGCCACGGTGGAATCCACAAATCGATCGCTCACCACCAACGCCCCGGCGGCCAAGGCCGGTTGCAGCACCTGCGCCACATGCTGGGCCCGATCGGCCGCGTAAAGTAACAGCTCTGTGCGATCGGCTACCTCCCAATCGCCCGACAGGAGCAAGTGGCGAATTTGTTGACCCAAGGCCGTGCCTCCCGGCTCCCGCGTCACCACCAAGGGGCGATCGCCCAGAATGCCGCTGGCCTTGAGCCAATCCACCGCCTGCTCCAGTTGGGTGGTTTTGCCTGCGCCGTCAATTCCTTCAAAGGTGACCAACCGGCCCGGATTTGTCGGAACTGTCGGTGATAAATCCAGTGGTGACAGACCCGATCGCGGCATGGTGTCCAATCCCATAACAACTGTTTCCGTCCCCATCGCCAGCTTCCCTAAGCAAAACCCTTGGGATCTGGTTCTGTTTTGCTAACGATCCCTTGGTTCCGGGCCCCAAGTCCACAGTCGAGAGCAAAAGCGCTTGGGTATTATAGGGTTGGACGCGGTTCTACGCAGTTTCACGCAATCGAATCTTCATGGCTCGTTATACCTGTCTATTTTCCTTCTCACAGCCGTCAGATCAACTGCTTGGCCAGCTTGAACCCTCGCTGACCGATTGCGGTCTCAACGTCGTCCACAAAACCGTTGATTATCTCCTTGCGCGTGAACGACCGGGCAAAGTGTCCTATTACCGTTTGGTGACGGTGGAATTGGTGATCGATCGCGCCGATGAAGTTCGCAATCGCACTCGCTTAAACCTGATTGTCAAGAATGAAGAGCTGGCCCTTCAGCAAAATAATCATTGTCGGCAAATGTCCGAGCAAATTGGCCAAACCTTACAGGACAGCGGTTTGCTGGAACTGCTGAGTAGTGTCACGGGCTAGGCAATCTAGGCAATCCGGGCGATCGCGCCGTTAAGGAGCGAAGGTTGGCGGTTGCGCCAAATCGGCAATTTGTTCTAATTGGAAATTTTCTAGCAAGTCCTCGATCGCCTGGCAGAGGTCGTGATAGTCGGGCGGTAACTCCGTGAGCAGCGTGCGCACCTGATCTTCATCGGCGCTGCGGGCGGCTAAGTCCAACGCCAAGCGCCACTCGATCGGCAGTTCCGCAAACCGATCGCGCAGGTTCAGGCTGGGTTGGCCATCGGGCACTGAATGCGGAGCCACGGGCACGGCGATCGGGCAGATGGGGCCCTGGGGAGCCAGCAGGCCGCGAATCAGATCCAACAGCAGAGGACAGAGCGGGGGCGAATTGGGCAGCAAGGTGCAGTCCAGCTCTTGCAAACAATGGTGATCTTGGGGACTGGGGGCAATGGCCACAATCGCACAGGGACGATGCACCAGGTTCTTGCGCTCGATCGCCCGGATGCGGCGAACCGTGGCCAGCCCTTCCCCGTCCGGTAGCCGCAGATCCACCCACAGCAGTCGCGGTTGCCAGGAAGTCCATTGGCGCAAGGCATCCCACCCGTGATGAACACATTGGCTTTCCAAACCCACCTGCTTCAGATAGTTCACATAGGCCTGGCCCCGATCGCGCAGGGGATCCACAATTAACAAGCGCCCAATCCAGGGTTCGGGCGGCGCGGACTCCAGCAGGGCCAGGGGTTTACGAACCGGTGGCTCCGGATGCGCCAACAGGCCATCCAGGCGGGGCAAGGGCACTTGCAGCCGAAAAATGGTCAGGATGCCCGGACGACTTTCCGCCACCAAAGAACCGCCCATCAGCAGGGCCAGCCGCTGCCCGATCGCCAAGCCCAATCCCGTGCCTTGGCGCAGGCGACGGCCGGCCCTGGCCTGCACAAAGGGTTCAAAGATGTCAGGCATTTCTTCGGGGTGAATGCCTTCTCCGGTGTTGCTAATTTCAAAAACAAGCAGGTCACCTTCGCCTAAATCAACGGAGAGAGTGACTTGACCGGGCATCCCAACGAATTTGAAGGCGTTATCGAGCAAGTTGGTTAAAATTTGCCGCAACCGCCGGCCATCACCTTTCACCCAATGGGGAATCGTGCCCGCCACGACCATTTGGAAATGGAGACGGGCACTGCGCGATCGCATCTCAAAAATTTCATGCAAGTCGTTTAGCAGGGCCAACAGGTCAAAATCGATCGGCTCCAGTTCCAGATGATCCGTTTCCACACGGGCGATCGAGAGCAAATCATCAATCAGTTGCAGCAGGTAGGATCCATTGCGGGCGATCGCGTCCAGATGTTCCAGAGCCGGATCCATGGGGGCGGAAATCAGACCCAAAACGCGCGATCGCAACAGTTGCCCAAATCCCAAGATGGCGTGGAGCGGCGTGCGCAACTCATGGGTCACATTGGCCAAAAAGACCGTCTTGGCCCGGTTGGCCTGTTCCGCCGCATCCCGGGCCGCCGCCAAGTGGTGATTCGCCACCGCCAAGGCCGCCGTCCGCTCCGAAACCTGTCGTTCCAGGTTTTGGTTGTAGCTCACCAACAATTCCTCAGTCACCTTGCGATCGGTGATGTCCTGTAACACCACGATCGCCCCGGTCACGGCCTGCTCACTGTCAAATAGCGGCACGGCCAACACCTCCAAGGGCAGGCGGCGGCCGTGGGTTTGCTGCACATCCAGCCGCGTGGGTGCAACGGTTTTTCCCTCCAGGGCCAGGATTCCCGGTAACTGTTGTATGGGAAACGGGGCCTCACTACCGGCCAAGAACAGACGGTGATGCAAGGTTTCGCAGGTGCGCCCCAACGGTTGCAGCCCGATCGGCAGTTGCAAGAGGCCCCCCGCCACGGAATTAACGTACTGCAAGGAACCGTCTTGGCTCAAAACCAACACCCCCATCGGCAGCGACTCTAGCACTTGGGTTAAGTGACTTTTGCTGTCTTGGAGGGCGCTGAAGGACAAACGCAGGGTGGCCGACATGGCGTTGAAGGTTTGGGCCAAGGCATCAAACTCTTGCACCCCCGTGTTGCTGTCTACGGGTTGAAACTGGATGCGGGCAGCGGCGCGGGTGGCTTGGTTCAGTTGCTCCAGGGGGCGCAAAACCTGCTGTACCGTCCACCACCCAATTCCCATGGCCAACAGCAGCGCCGTGCCGGCCAACAGCAACATAATTTCGGCGGTTTCTTGCACATCGCTCAGAAAGGCCGATTCGGGAACCAACACCGCAATCCACCAATCGGGGGTCGTGGGGTGGTTGCAGCGCTTGAGGTGCAGTAGGTAGCGCTTGCCGTGAAATTGATAGAGCTGGCTGGAGCGATCGGGCAGATAGCGAAATCCTCCGAACCGATCGAGCAGGTAGTAGCCCGCGCTTTGGATGGCGCGATCGGGGAAGCTTTGCAAGGACAAGGGGTGCAGTTGGTTCAGTTCGCCCCGCTGTTCCACCCGATAGGGCAACTGATCGCTGGAGGTGGCTACCACCGTCCCCTCATCGGTGAACACAAAAACCTGGCCCTGAGGCGGTAGGGGAATCGATCGCAGCAATTGCCCCACGGCCATCAGGTTCAAGTTGGCGCTAAACACCCCCAACAACCGGCCGGAGCGATCGTCATACAGCGGCCAGGCATAGTGCATCACCCAATCGGCGCTCCATTGCCAGTTGCGGTTTTGCTGGCGCTGATCCAAGCTGCTCCAGGTGGGCTGGCCAACCCCCACCGCCGCATTAAACCAAGCCTGGGATTGGGGTTCGCTGGTCCAATAGAGCCGAGGGCGACCGGCTGGATGTCCCCGATCGCTCACGGACCATTGCCAGACACTTTGGTTATGGCTTTGGCCGTTGGCAAAGCGCCGCCACCCCCCTAACCGTGACACCCCGCGCAAATTCCCCTGGGGGTCGCTATAAACCAACTGGCCCAAGTCGGGAAACTCCCGCAACCGTCGCCAGAGGTATTGTTCGATCGCCCGCCAATCCTCTTGGGGCCATTGCCCCGTCAGAAAATCATTGGTTTGCAGTTGGGCAACGGTGTTGTAGGTACGAAAAAGGTTGGTGAGCTGTAAATGGGCCTGCTGGCTGCTCATTTGCAGCAGTTGCTTGGTGTTTTCGGTGGCAACGGTGCGATTGCTGCGGAGGGCTAAGTAGGCGATCGCCCCCACCACCAGCACCAATTGGATCACGAATGGCACAATGATCAGCCACCGCAGGGAGACCGCCCAACCGCCGCCCGCCGAAGGAGCGGTGGCCTGCGATCGAACCTGGGATGGCGACTCGGGGGCAGTTGGTCTCAATCGTGCTCTCCTCTAAGGCCGAGGCGCAAGCAAGGGGGTAATCAGCATTTGAGGCCGAGGCCACCTTGGGTAAGGTCAACTTGGGTAAGTCCAAATTGGGGCCGAAATTGCAGCCAAGGCGATTGATCGATCGCACCCAAACTCAAGCATCGGGGCCTAAACATTCGCCGGGTTGCAGGTGCAGGCCGTTGGCAAAGTCCCAGCCAGCTTGCGGCCGTTTGCCCGCAGGCACCAATTGGCGCAACAGCAAGTAATCTTGCCCAGTGCGCACCACGGGCCCCCATCCCTTGAGAATGCCAACGATCGTTCCGGGTGGCCCCGCGATCGCCTGCCACTGGGCCTGTAAATTCTCCCATTGGGCGGCGAGGGAACCAAAACTCTCGGGTAATTGAGACCAAAATGCTGCACCCAAAGGGGCCGTTTCCAATAGCTTCAGGCCGTTGCCGCGCAACTGGCTGTGGCCGTTGGGGATCATGGCCCGCACTTGGTTATGGATGGCCAAAGCCGAGTGCGACCAGTCGATCGCCCATTCCTCTTTTTTGATTGGTGGGGCGTGGGTGGCTCCGGCCGGTTGGGCTTGAGGTTGCAGCGACCCATCGGCCAAACCGTGCAGGGTGGGGGGCAACAGATCCGCCGCGATCGCTGCCAACCGTTCCGCCAAGCTTTGGGCGTTGTCGAGGAGGTCGATCGGGGTGTCGCCCCGCAGCAACATCGGGCCCGTGTCCATCCCTTCATCCATCAGCATGGTGACAATGCCCGTGAGGCGATCGCCCGCTTGCAAGCACCGCTGAATCGGGGCCGCGCCGCGATAGGCCGGCAGGATGGAGCCATGGCCATTGATGCAACCCAACCGGGGCATGGCCAACATTTCCGCCGACAGCAGTTGTCCATAGGCCACCACCACAAAGGCATCGGCTTGGGTGGCACGCAGGCGATCGAGGGTTTCGGGATCTTTTTTGACCCGATCGGGCTGCCAAACCGGGATGCCCGCCGCCAGGGCCAGTTGCTTCACCGGGGAAGGAATCAGGTCGCTGCCCCGTCCCCGCCGTCGATCGGGTTGGGTCACCACGGCCAAGACTTCAAAATCTGGCTCATTGATCAGGCGCTGCAAACTGGGAACCGCAAAGGTGGGAGTACCGAAAAAGACAAGCCGCATGGTGATAGGAAAAACAAAACGGTCGGAGGAGCGATCGATCCTGAACCCAACGCAAGCCAAACACCGTGACCAGCGGGCTGATCGGGGGTGTCGATCAGGGGTTCATCAACGGTTCAATCACAATTTCAATTCGTCGATTGCGTTGCTGGCTGGCGGGATCCGGGTCAGGCGTGAGGGGCCGGCTGGCCCCGAAGCCGGCCGTAACCCAACGGTAGGGGCCCGTGAGCCGATCGGCCAGGTATTGACCCACGGCCTTGGCCCGGCGCAGGGTTAATTCTCGGTTGGCCACCGGATCCCCGATCGCGTCGCTGTGGCCGGCAATGCGCACGGTTGCGCCTGGGTAGTTTTGCAAGTCGGCGGCAATGGTATCCAGAATGGCTCCGGCTGCCGGTTGCAGGTTGCTGTGATTGTCCTGAAACAACAAATCCGTCGGGAGAGCGATGGTGAGGCGGCCGGCGGTTTGGGTGGGGGTGGTTTGGGTCGGGACGCTCTGGGTAGGAGATGACGGGCTGCGGGGATTGGCTCCCGTGCTGTTCAGGGCTTGGGCGATCGCCTGCACCCGTTGCTCGATCGGCCCCGTGGGATTGCGATTGCCCAACTCCCCTTCAATGGCCGTGGCTTCCCCAATCAGGGCGTTCAGATCCGCTTCGAGGGCTTGCAGTTGGGTTTGCAGGGCCTTGCGTCGATCGGGGCTGAGGGGGGCAGTTGGAACCGGCGATGCACTCAGGGTTGGGCTGGGGCTGGGAATGGGGACTGTGGGTAAGGTGAGCGGGCCGGGCGATCGGGGCCAACGGGTTAACCATTGATCCAACTGGCGCAGGGCCAATTCCAACGGTGGGGTGCTGGTGATCGTTCCCGGAACCCAGCGAGCGGCAGCTACCCCGCCCAAAACCCCTGCAATCCCCAGTCCCAACAGCAGGGCCAGCCGCAACAGGGCGACAAGCCAACCCCAAGGGCCCGGCCGGCGCGATCGAGCCGGAGGACGACCGGGCCGGCGCGATCGGTTCCGATTGGGTTGGGGATCTGGGGTGGGCGGTAGTTCAAACGGCGATTGCAAAACTCAAAACGTCCTATGGCTTGACCTTGAGGTTGACCGGGAGATGGACCAGACGGGACTGTTTCCATTCTAGGCTGGTTCTTTGCTGGGCCTAGCGCCCGAGCTTGTTTTCAATCCCTTCGCAGCCGCCGGGAATTGTGCCGCGTGTGCGTTCCCCGCCCCACATGCAGCAATAGACCCGATCGGCCTCGGAAAGATCAACCACGCCGCTCAAGTCGGCATTTTCAATCACGGCTCCGGTGCCTTCGCCGGTTTGGTAGTTGGCTTCGTCGTCCTCGCGCGATCGGGGCGTGGTGGTTTCCAAGTTGCCATAAAACAGCCTGACTCCCTTCAAGTCGGCTCCCCGCAAATTGGCCTCAAATAGAATAGTGCGGCTGAGGTTGGCCCGGGTTAAGTTGCAACCGCTGAGGTCGGCTCGCACCAGGTTCGTTTCCCCCAGGTCAACCCACCGTAGATCCGTGCCCTGAAGGTCGGCCCCCGCCAACATCACGCCCAGGTCAATGACCCGCACGCCCCGGGCCCGATCTTCTTCATAGCCGCCGGAACCGTCCAAGATGGGCCGACCCAGCAGGCGATCGCGCTTGAGGGGCGTAACCAGCTTGGCTTGGGACAAAAAGCGCACAATTTTGGCCTTGCCCTCCGCATCCACACTGCCCAGGATGGCGGCGGTGCGGCCTTCCGCGATCGCCCGTTCTTGGGGCCAATCTTCCAAAAAACCCTGCTCATCCAAGGCCAAGTCGGATACGCCTTGGAAATAGGCATCGATGGTTTGCTGTTGGGTAATCCGGTTTTGCTGAATGGTTAAATCCCGCGAGAGCACGTATTGTTGCCAGGCCACATAGACCGCCAACACGGCGATCGCAATTTGGCCCAAGGCTCCCAGGGCTTCACTGATGGCTCCCACCGCATCCCAATTGATGCTGAGGCGGGTTCCCTGTTCCCCTTGCGATCGCTCCGTGCCCCACAACAGCAGCAACCCAAAGACCCCAATGATCGACCCCAAGGCCCCCGCGATCGGCACGCGCCAGGAGACGGGGATCAATTGAGTCCAGAGCTGGCTGCGAAACGGCGTGAGCAACCACAGACCCGTGCCCAAGGCTCCCAAGCCACCCATTAACCCCAGCCAGAGATTGCCGGAAATTAGCCCCATGGCTAACAGGGCGATCGTGGTGGGAACAACCACCGTGGTCAGGGTGCGGGATAGGGGTGAGGCAATGCGATCGACCAGCATCGATCGACCACCCGGCCCGATTCCCCCCTCCGATTTTTCAACAGATAAGCTCATGCCACGGCTCCTTGCTCGACATCCTACGCTATATCGATATATCGATTGAAATGTAAGGATTGAAATGTAAGGTCATGGCTGAAAAGCCTGAAAAGGCTGATCGGTATTGTTTCTACCCAACGCCTGAGCAAGAGTTACGGACGCAAGCTTGGGACGAGCGACAAGAGCGCATGGAATACGCTCAAACATTTTCCATGTTGGCTGAACTCTGCAATTTCCAAAATGCCAAGGGCCAATCATGGCCCCAAAACTTCTTTAAAACGGTAGCAATTGATTTTGACGCAGGCTACAGTTCCCTGAGAGACTAGACCATTAACGCCAGCCACGAGCTTGTAGCGCTGCCGACCGGCAACCTTGGCAACGCCTGATCTGGCAGTCATCCCTAATGTGAACTTCCGAGAAACATGAAACTAGCGGCGCGGGTCGGACAAGTCACCCCCTCCATCACGCTCGCCATCACTGCCAAGGCGAAGGCCATGAAGGCGAGCGGCCTGGATGTCTGTAGCTTCAGCGCCGGGGAGCCAGACTTCCCCACTCCGGCCCATGTGGTGGCGGCAGCCCAAAAGGCTTTGGATGAAGGCAAAACTCGCTATGGCCCGGCGGCTGGGGAACCGGCCCTGCGCCAGGCGATCGCCCAGAAGCTGAACCGTGATAACCGATTGCCCTATGAACCGGAGCAGGTGATTGTCACCAACGGGGGCAAACATGCCCTCTACGGTTTGATGATGGCGATGATTGAGGCGGGCGATGAGGTGATTATTCCCGCGCCCTACTGGCTCAGCTATCCGGAGATG
The DNA here is from genome assembly GCF_014698235.1 of Limnothrix sp. FACHB-406. Lineage (NCBI taxonomy): Bacteria > Bacillati > Cyanobacteriota > Cyanophyceae > Pseudanabaenales > Pseudanabaenaceae > Limnothrix > Limnothrix sp. FACHB-406. Next base: position 65,353 of record NZ_JACJSP010000015.1, read on the forward strand.
GTGGTGCTGGCGGGGGGCAAGCCGGTGATTGTGCCCACCACCGAGGAGACGGGCTACAAGATTACGCCGGAACAGTTGCGATCGGTGATTACGCCGCGCACCAAGCTGCTGGTGATGAATTCGCCATCAAACCCCACGGGCAAGGTTTACAGCCCCGACGAAATTCGGGCGATCGCCCAGGTGGTGATTGAAGCGGACATTGCGGTGGTGTCCGATGAAATTTACGAAAAAATTCTCTACGACGGGGCCGAGCACCTGAGCATTGCGGCCGTGGAGGGCATGTTCGATCGCACCCTGGTTTGCAACGGGTTCGCCAAGGCCTATTCCATGACCGGCTGGCGGGTGGGCTACCTGGCGGGGCCCCATGCCCTCATTAATGCCGTGGCCACCATTCAGGGCCATGCCACTTCCAATGTTTGTACCTTCGCCCAGTTTGGGGCAGTGGCGGCCCTGGAAGAGTCCCAAGACTGTGTGGCGGAAATGTTGGCGGCCTTCACGAAACGGCGATCGGTGATGTTGGAACGGATTCGGGCCTTGCCGGGGATCACCTGCTCAGAGCCGGAAGGTGCGTTTTATCTGTTCCCAAATATTGCGCAGTTGGGCCTCGGGTCGATCGAGTTTTGCCAGCGCCTCCTGGAGGAGTTCCAAGTGGCCACGATTCCCGGCTTGCCCTTTGGGTCAGATGCCAACTTCCGCCTGTCCTATGCCACGGATCTGGATACGATTTTGCGGGGCATGGATCGACTGGATAAGTTTGTGGCTTCTTTGCAGTAGGCGGCCATCAGCGTTCAATCAGGGCGCTGAATCCTCGGTCGTGGCTTGATTGGGGGATTCAGCGCCAGGGTGAATCAACGGCTGAGTGTCTGGCTGTCTGGGCTGCTGGATGTTTGACGGTTGCTTGAGATGGGTTGATCGCGTGATTCACCGTTTCAGGATTAATCAACAGTTCAGTTTCCGAACACCATTCAGTTTCCGAACAGCTATGAACCGCACCACCAATCCTTTGCAAATTTGGCAGTTGGCGACCCCTAAAGACCGGCGGGAGTTTGCTATCGGACTGCTGCTGGCCCTATCGATGGGGATGGGTGTTGAGTTGAGTTCTCAGAACTTCTATATCGGTTTATTTGCCGGTTTCGTGATGTTGAGCTTGGCGCAACAGCAGTTGACGACGACGGTGCTGTTGCGGGAGCTGGGTAGGTTGCGGGAGCTGGTGGATCGATCGGGCGATCGGGCTGAGGATGGGCCCGCCTGAGATTTTGTAGATCCTGAACGGGCGATCGAACCCAGGATCGTGGATTCTGCGGATCGATCCTAAGGGCCAAACAGGTTCGAGAATGGATCTTCAAAAATGCCGGTTTCTGTCCCCAACAGGGCCGGCGGAATAGGCGGCAAGGTGCTGGGGATGGGGGGCGGGCCCACGGGCGTGGCAGCGGGCCCCGGCGCGGGCGCACCAACGACGGGACTGGGCGCGGGTGCAGGGGAAGCGGCGGCCTGGAGATTTTCCGGGAAGAAGGTCGATCGGGCGCGGCTGTTGCCCCCGGATTGCAGGAAGATTGCGCCGTCTTTCATGGAACCCACGCCATAGTTACCCCGGGAAATGAGGAAGGGGTTGGCCTGTTGATAAAACACATTGCCAAAGGCTTGGAGCTGCTGATCGCGCATGGACCAAATCAGCCGATCGCTGCTGAGGTTGGCGCTGCGGAGGCGGGACACACCGCGCACATTGCCCAACATTTCGGCATTTTGGTTTTTGAGATCCATGAATCCCCGATCGGCGTTTAACACCACCTGCTGTTGTCGTTCGTAGACCGTCACGGGGCGATCGGCCGTCAGGGACTGGGCTTGGAATTGCCAAATCAGGGAATCGCTGGCCACGTCTACCCCAGGATTGCCGGTGCTGACTTGGGCTTGGTTACGCAAAAAGGCAACGCGATCCTTCAAGCTCACATCTACCAAGTTGCCCACGGCCCGATCGGAAATGACACAGCGACCGCCCGCACAGTTAAACCGCTCGATGATGGTGCGGGTGTCGCTGCTGACCAGTTGCGGTTTCTGTTGCCACACCACCCGCTGGGATTGCACCCGCACGGCGGGATCCTGGCGCACCCCCACCACGTTGCCGATCGCCTGGGCCACTTGGTCTTTCATTTGCCAAATGATTCGATCGGCCCGCAGTTGCATCGGCGGGTTTTGGCCGGTGGCAACGGCCTTGCCCTCTGCCTGGGCCACTTGGTCTTTCATTTGCCACAACACCCGATCGGCCGTCAGCCGGTTGGCTCCCTTGTTCTGGACGGCGACCACATTCCCGATCGCCTCGCTGACTTGTTTTTTGCGTTGCCAAACCAGTCGATCGGTCGTCAGCTTCATCTCGGGCTTGCTGCCGGTGGCCACCACCTTCCCGATCGCCTGTAGCTCATCGGCCTTCATTTGCCAAATCAGCCGATCGCTGTCCAACTTCATCTGGCGATCTTTGGAGACCAGCTTCACCGCCTGCGCCATCTCCACCCGGCGATCGCGACTAAACGCCACCGCCTCCTGGGATTGGATCTTGGCTTGGGGATGATTCAGCGTTACTCCGCCCTTCATTTGCAGTTGGAACTTCGCGGGTTCCCAAGTGGCAGAACCGCCTTGGAATTCCATCTTTTCCCGCAAATCCTTGGCGCGCAAGTTGCCGGAAACCTTCAAAACTTGCCCGTTTTGTTCCACTTCCCCCTGTTTGGCCGTGATCTCATAGACCACCTTGCCATCCTGGAACAGCTTACCCTTCACGTCTGACAATTTGGCCAGCTTGCGATCGCGAGAATAGCGTGCCTGGTTGGCCCGCACTTCCCACAACACCTGCCCCTGCTTGTCCGCTCGGTTCAGGGTCAAGTTATCAAACACCAAGTCTCCTTGGAAATCCTCTGCGGCCTTCGTGTCGGCGGCAATTCGTTCCTCCCCTCGGTTGCGATTGCCACAGGCCGTGCTCAGGCCGGCAATCAGTGCAAGGGCGACCAGTCCCCGAATAGCGCGAGTTGGAAAGCTCATAGGTGCAGCAGCGGTTGATCCTGAGTCTGATCTTGGGTTGGCCCCTAGGTTGGATTCTGGGTTGGATCCGGCTGAATTCGTTGGGGTTGAATTCGGCTCGATCGTGGCCGAGGGGGCTAACCCATGGGCGATCGCTGGGGATCGAAAAACCGCGATCGTCAACCGCAATTCTAAAGGCGAACGGGCAGGGACGGGATTGCCAAGGTCAGTTTCTTGCGGGGCTGGGCCCCAGCGGGCTGCCATGCGTATCGCAACTGAGGGTTGCAATGGGGCGCAAGCTTAGCTCTCTCTCTCTAAACGCTCTTCATCCGCATGGGGTAAGGGATGGTAGGTGTAGCCTTGGCGGGGGCTTTTTTTGATGTCGTCCTTGATGGCATCCAAATCAATATAGCGATCGGCCACGTTGATTAAATTGTCGCTGGTCATCGATCGCAAGCTGACCACTTCCACCCGGGCCCCGCGATAGCTAACCGCATCCACCGCATAGGCTAAATCCCCATCGCCACTGACCAAAATGGCCGTGTCATAGGAACCCACCAGCGCCATCATGTCCACGGCGATTTCCACATCGAGGTTGGCCTTTTTGGATCCATCGGGGAGTTGCACCAAGTCCTTGGCCACCACTCGATAACCATTGCGCCGCATCCACAACAAAAAGCCCTGTTGCTTTTCATTGGTGCGATCGACCCCGGTGTAAAAGAACGATCGCAACAGCCGCGATCCGGCAGTCAGGCGGCAAAGCAGTTTGGTGTAGTCGATTTCAATGCCCAATTGCAGCGCCGCATAGAACAAATTCGAGCCATCAATAAAGATGGCCACCCGCCCTCGATTTTCCAGAACTTGCTCTGGCGTAAAGATCGGATCTCGCTCCATGTTGCTATTCATGATTGTTATGCCTCGTCGTTTAAAGAAGGAGATGGAACCCGCTCGATCGCCAGCCCATCGAAAAAGGTTTCAAAGGTTCTTAAAGAGCAAAAAGAAAGAAAAAGATCATCAAAAGCTCGGGACTTTTCAGGAGAGTTCTAGCAACTCCCTTCACGATAACCCGATCGCTCCGGTGGTCAATTCCAGTGCAATCGGTGCTCGCAAGTTACTGCGGCATTTCCAGCTTTTGGAACACGGGTTGCGGTTCCGCCAGCCCTTGCCCTGTCGGTAGGCCACCCCAATGGCCATGCCCCCCCAATTGCTCCCGCAGGGACGGATCCGCATCCACGCGATCGAAATCCACCGCAAACCCCAATTGGCCATAAATCCGGCTGCTCAGTTGAGGCACGATCGGGGACAGCCAATAGGCCGCCAACCGCACCGACTCCAACACCGCATACAGGATTGCTTCCACAGCCGCCCGATCGCCCTGTTTGAACTTGGTCCAGGGAGCCTGCTCGTCTAAGTACTTGTTGCCCGTTTGAGCCAACATCAGCACCGACTGACAGGCCTCGTGCAGCGCCATGGCCCGGTAGGCCCGCCCCGCGCGATCGCCCAACGTCGTGCCCAATTGGCGCAACGGATCCGTTTCCGCCACCGTCACCGACGGCACCCGACCCTCGCAATACTTGTGGGCCATCTTGAGGGTTCGGTTCAGCAAATTTCCCAAATCATTCGCCAAGTCCGCATTCACGATATTAATAAACCGCGTTTCATTGAAGTCCCCATCGCGGCCAAACTCAATTTCCTTGAGGAAGTAGTAACGAACCGCATCGCTACCATAACGATCGATCAACGCCACCGGATCGATCGTATTCCCCAGCGTTTTGCCCATCTTTTGGCCATCTTTCGTTAAGAAGCCATGACCAAACAACCGTTGGGGAATCGGTAACCCAGCCGACATTAACATTGCTGGCCAATAAATGGCATGAAACCTCAGGATATCCTTACCAATCACGTGGGTACTGATTGGCCACCAATGCCTCAGGGCATTCTCCAGCGTCGGGGCTTCACCGGGTTCTAACAATGCCGTCACGTAGCCCAACAGCGCATCAAACCAGACATAAAGCGTGTGCTTGGGATCATTGGGCAGCGCGAATCCCCAGTCAATATTGACCCGTGAAATGGAGAAATCTTGCAGCCCCCGTTCCACAAATGCCAACACCTCATTGCGGCGACTTTCCGGTTGAATAAACTCCGGATGGTCTCCATAAAATTGCTGCAGCGCTGTCTGATATTTGGAGAGCCGGAAAAAATAATTTTCCTCATCGCGCCACTCAGCCTGCTTGTTGGGATGCACCAGGCAATGATGATCCTCCGTTAGCTCCCGCTCTTCCTTAAACTCTTCGCAGGAAACGCAGTACCACCCCTGTTGCTTTCCAGAATAAATGTCCCCCGCAGCCCAAACGCGCTCAAAAAATTCCACCACAATGGCGCGATGCCGCTCGTCCGTTGTCCGAATGAAGCGATCGTAACGGATATTCAGCTTTTGCCAGAGATCGGCGAAACCCTGGACAATTTCATCACAGTGTTCCTGAGGGTTTTTGTTGCGTTCCTGGGCTGTCCGCTCGATTTTTTGGCCATGCTCATCAGTGCCGGTAATCATTAGCACCGGGTGCCCCTGTAACCGATAAAAACGGCCCACCGCATCCACCGCCATCGTGGTGTAGGCACTACCGATGTGGGGTAATGCGTTGACGTAATAGAGGGGGGTTGTGATCGTGAAGGGGGACGGTTGCGGGGGCGGCGGGGAACTGGTCAAATCTTCGGTGACAACCATGGATCGGCAGACGAGATTAGGGGGATTTGTTAAGCGGAAAAACTGAGTATTTTTTCACAGCTTCTTAGAATACGGCCGAACCGAGCTTGCCGTCTATGGAGTACGGGGTGGGAGTCTGGGAGGATTGCAGGAATTTGGGATCCAATTTTGGGCTTCAAGTTAACCAAACCGGGGGACTGGGGCCAGTTTTACCCTAGGCGATGAGGGGGAAAAGCGGAGAGAACGATCGGGGTTTCCATAGATTTGTGCAGATTTGCGCGGAAGATGCCCCAAAAATGCCCCAGAGATGCCCTAAAAATGCACTCACTCTGCCGTTAACCGGTAGGGGCTGCGCATCCCGGGTTTGAAGGTTCCAACCCAAACCTCGTAGGTGCCAGCCGGCCACTGGGGGGCGGTCACTTGGGCGGAAGCCGTGCCCACGGTGTCATCGCCACACAGGAGCAGCCCATTGGGGCCGCGCACGGCCAAGGTGGTGTCGTCTTGGCCGCTGTTGACGCTGAGGGTCAAGTTGGCGATCGGGGTTTGCAGGGTCAGGCGGTGATTGGGACTCAGGGAGCTGAAGCCAAGGCAATCGTGGCCCGCCTGGTCGGTCGATCGCCCCAGAACAGTGGAGGGCAAGTCATGGGAGCCGATCGCCGTGCCGGTGAGGGAACCTTTGGGGTTGCCGTTGGAAAGGGTCAAGTCCCCATCAATGGAAGTCTGGGCGATCGCGCGGGTGGCCCAGCAGCTCACCATGGCACAACCTAAGGTCAAAATCAGGGCAGGTTTCACGGTTCAAGGTCTCCAATCGCAAGCTGAATGGGTACTATTCAACCTATTCTCAGCGGTGCGACCTTGGCCCGCCGTTTCGACCTATTTTTGATCCGACTGTGGCAGTTCCACGGAGACAAAGATGCCGTTAATTTTGGGGGCGATCGGGGCGGTGGCCCTGCTGTTGTTTTTGGACTGGACTGTGGTGGGGGCTTTTGTGGCCGTTGTGCGCGGCTGGGTGGGTTGGGTGCTGCCGTTGCCCGGTTGGTTGGCGGCCGTTGGGGGATTGGCTTTTTTGGTTTGGTGTCTGAGCGAGGATTAGTGTTGAAGATTGGGTGTTGAGAATTGGGTGCTCAAGATTGGGCGCTCAAGATTTAGATGCTTTGAACACTGCAAAATTCTCACGGGGTTCGATCGCGGCGACGACCGCCGTGTTTTTCCTGCATAGTTTTTCCTGCATAATCTTGTAGCCAATAGACTTATAGCCAATAGATAAGCCCAAGCCGGTTTCCTGACTTACGCCTTGGATGATGTGTCCATCTCCTCGGTCTTGAAGCGGAAATATGCGCTGAAGCAACCCGTTAGGAATGCCCAAGGCATGAGTCGGCCCTGGGGCATGGTTTGGGTGAACGGGCATCCCCCACAGCCGATCGTGCGATCGAGGGTTTTGATTTTGAGCTTGTCGCCTTCCCAACTCCTAGTTTCCTGGTCTTCGGCTGACCTTGACCCGCAGCCAGCGGCCCTGGCCAGGGTGGCTGAGTTGCGATCGACCCTGCGCCAGCAACCGATCGGGCCAGAAGCAGCGGTGTGTTATGGCCAACTGGGAGCCGCACTGGCAATGTTGGGGCGACGAGTGCCGGCCCTGTGGGCGTTTTTGCATCAGGCCCTCTGTGCCGGTTGGGAAGACGCGGACTTGGCCTACCAGGAATATCACCTGCTGCCAACCTGCGCGATCGAGCAGCAAGCCCACGCCCATCACCAACTGGCCCTGTGGCTGCGCGATCAGGACTGTTGGCTGGGGGCCCGCCTGGCCTTGGAGGAGGCGATCGCCCTTGATCACAACTCCCTGACGGCTTGGACGGCCCTGGGCGATTGGTGGCGAGACTGTCCCGACCCAGCCTTGGAACCGGAGCGGGTCGATCGGGCCCTGGCCGCCTATCTTCAGGCCTTGTATCGCAATCCCACCTACCGCCGACCCTACGATCACCTGTTTCGGTTGCTCCAGCGGGCTGGCCGCTTCGAGGATGCCCTGTCCTGTGGGCGCAAGTGGGTTCCGCGCTCCCTGGTGCTGGCCGATCGCCAGCAAGTGCCCCAGGAATTGCCCGCCGCCACCTTGGACTATTGCCCGATCGACCCGGCCGATCGGGTGCAGCTCAGGGCTTCCCGATCGCCCCTCGGAGAGCCGCCCCATCCCGACCTTTGCGCCACTGAATACGAAGTTGATCCCACCTTTGTGGTCACCCTGCCCCAGGGCCGAGCCTGGACGGATCATTACACCAGCGCCATTTTTACCGAAACGGGCGCATTGGTTCAGGAACTCTCCCTCGGGAGCGTGGAGTTGGTGGCCCTGTCGGAGCAATTGCCGCCGCCGCGCCGGGTGGCGGGAACCGTGGCCCTGTTGTCGGTAGCGGGGGGGTCAATGTTTTGTCACTGGTTGCTGAATCTCCTGTCGCGGTTGCGGCTGCTGGCCGATGCGGGCTGGACGTTGGATCAGTTGGACTATGTGGCGGTGAATGAACAGGAATATCGCTACCAAACGGAAACCCTGGAACTGTTGGGCATTCCGCCCCAAAAGCTGATTATTAGCAATCCAGACGATCGCCATATTGTGGCCGATCGGTTGGTGGTGCCTTCTCGGGTCGATCGGGCCACGCCTTGGATTTGCGACACCCTGCGGCAACTGTTTTTGCGACCCGCCATTATCCAGTCCATGGCCCCGCACGATCGGCTCTACATCAGTCGTGATTGGGCCAAATATCGCCGTGTCGTGGACGATCGCCAACTCAGTGATTGGTTGGTGCGTCAGCATGGATTCAAAATCGTGCTGCTGGAAAGTCTGTCCTTTGCCCAACAGGTTTCCCTTTTGGCCCAAGCCAAGGTGGTGATTGCGCCCCACGGAGCTGGCCTCACCAATCTGGTTTTTTGCCAACCGGGCACGATCGTCCTGGAACTGTTTTCACCGCGCTATGTGCCCAGCTACTTTTGGGAAATTGCCGACCTGATTGGCCTAGCGCACTATCACCTGGTGGGTGAACCCCTAGATCACTATCCCGATCCGGAGGCGATTTTGAACTATCGCTTCTCGGATCCCGGGGCTGATGGGATTTGGATTCCGTTCGATCGCTTCCAAACGGCCGTCAACTACCTGTTGACCGAGGGTTAACCCAGAGCGCCAATCCAGCGCCAACCTAGAACTGCTCGATCGCCCCAATTTCCCGCCGTTCTGCCGCCTTTCCCATCCTTCCTCCGCAAGCCTGCCCCCCTCGATCGGGTGCATCCGGTTGTTGACTGCGATACTTTTTGAAAGTCATTTGCATTTAAAATAAATGCCAACTTTTGAAACTGCTAGCAATTCCTAATAATTCCATTCCTAAATTTCACCAAAAATCACTTATCTAATATGGCTCCTGGCATCTCTGACGATGACTGGCGGGACTTGTGGCAAGCCAGCCGCCAGATGGCCCACCCCTTCAATTCCCAAGATTCCCCCGATTTCCAAGATTCCCCCGATTTCCAAGATTCTCCCGATTCCACCGATCCATTGACCCTAATCACGCCTGCGATGCAAGTGGTGCTGCAACAGATGCTCCATTGCCCCCACCACGGCGCGATGAGGCAGATGTATTTGGAAAGTAAGTTCGTGGAACTGTTGACCCTGTGGTTAGCTCAAGCGGAAGACCAAGGGGGAGCCGATCGACCCATCGCCGATCACTCGCTGCCCCTGAAGGGATCTGACCTCGATCGGATTTACCAAGCGCGGGATATTTTGCTGCAACGGTTCCAGACTCCCCCGTCCTTGACGGATTTGGCGCGACAGGTGGGGCTAAATGACTGCACCCTGAAGCGGCAGTTTAAGCAGGTGTTTGGCAAAACCGTCTTTGGCTATTTACACGATTACCGCATGGAGCAAGCCCGCCGTTGGTTGCTCGATCGCCAGTGGTCTGTGACGGAAGTGGCCCGGCGAGTGGGCTACACCAACCTTTGCGCTTTCAGTACGGCATTTCGCAAAAAATTTGGCCTCAGTCCCCGATCGTTCCAGCGACAAGGCTGAAACTGATGGCCGGTCGAGGGTCAAGGGGCGATCAAGGGACTGCCGCGCGATCGCCCCTTGACCCCAATTTCACTAAAAATTCCGTTTCGCCAAAGAAAAATTCCGTTTCAGCAAACTTTTGTTCCCCATTTTCGGGAAATGACACCGTAAGATCATCTCGCTCATTAATTGAAAGTAGTTCTCAACTGAGAGGTTCGGCGGTGGCGCTCCACCGTCACGCTGGCTGGCGCGAGGGAATTGGCGCGGCTCGTGGACTGAAATTTGATGACTGGCAAACCCATGACCAAGGGCGCTTGAACAGTAGAAACGTCAGCTCAGAATAAAAAACGTCTGAAACATCAAGCTTGATCCATTTGCCTCCAGCCGCCGTAACCAACAAGAACCAGTAAAAAACTTGAACCCTTTGTTTTCATTGCTGTTTCGGTTTTACAAGCATCTCAGAATAAATTTTTGAAAAATCTCCTTGAAAATCAAAAATGAACCATTCATTGATGAGCATTAAGTGAGCATTTATTGGCATTTTTTGCAAAATTTGCAAGCAATTCGTTAATCAGGTGGGTGAAGGAACGATGCAAAAATTGGGTGAAATTTTGGTGGCGGCGGGAGCAGTTGCGGTTCCCCTCACATTGTTTTCAGTGTTGGCGATCGCTCTAATCATTGAGCGTGTGGTGTTTTGGTTTCGGGTGAATCGTCGGCAAACCAAAGTGATTCGGGAAGTGCTGGATCTCTATGAATTTGATCCACTGTTGGCTGTGGAAAAACTCAAGCGAAATCTGGATTTACCCCTGGGGCGCATTTTCCTGGCGGCGGCTTCCTTGGATGAGGCTGAACCCGATGAAATTGCCCTAGCGATCGATGGGGCAACCCAAGCAGAAATTCCGGTTTTAAAGCGCTTTAACAACATTTTTGACACGATCATTACCCTGTCGCCGTTGTTGGGATTGTTGGGGACAGTGTTGGGGCTAATTCAATCCTTCAGTTCTCTGAATTTGGGTGATGTGGGCGGTGCAAAAACCACCGCAGTCACCTCGGGAATTAGCGAAGCCTTGGTTTCTACGGCGTTTGGTTTGGTGGTGGCGTTGTTCACGCTGTTTTTTGCCAATACGTTCCGAAGCTTTTATCTGCGGCAAATTGCCCTAATTCAGGAATATTCAGCGGAACTGGAATTGCGGCATCGGCGCTATTTGAAAAAAATGCAAGCCAAACAAACAGGAGGAGCAACCTATGCGCAGGCGAACCATTGATGAACCAGATTTGCCGCCTCGGATTGAAATTGTGCCGATGATCGATGTGATCTTCGCAATTTTGACCTTTTTCATTATGTCTACGCTCTTTTTGGGGCGGTTTGAAGGGTTGGCGGTGAATTTGCCGAAAGCCCAATCAGCCAAGCCCCAAAAGGTGATTCGAGCCACGGTGACCCTCGATCCGCAGGGCGGTTTATTTCTGAACAAAACCCCCGTGACGATCGAGTCTTTAAGCGCAGCCATTCGAGGACTTCAACAGTCAGGACAGGATTTAACAATCGTCCTGAATGCGGATGGTTCTGTGACGCACGATCGGGTGGTGGCGGTGATGGATCGGGTGCGCCAAGTGGAGGGAGCCAAACTGGCGATCGCTACCCAAAAACCCACCCAGCCCTAAGGAATTGCTCACCTGTTTTTGCCCGATAGCTTGATGGTTTAAATCCGCCTATGGACAGCTCGCAACTGATTGGTCAGCAGCGCCAAAAGGAATCTCGGTGGCTGAAACGGTTTCTGTTTGGCAGCGTTTGCGGGTCGATCGCCCTGCATGGGTTGGCCTGGGGGTGGCAAGTCCGCAACTGGTGGAGCGATCGCCCGGCGACCACCGACAGCGAAATGGAAGTGACCATTTCCAACGTCACGCCCGATCGCCCGCCGGAACCCCTGGCCACGCCTCCTTCGACCGACCCCGTAACCAATCCACAGCGCGATCGGGTTCCGCTGGCTCCTCAGAGTCAGGCTCCCTTGAAAGCGGGCGAAGATGCGCCCACCCGCAACCCCAATCCCACGGGCGATCGTGACCCGATCGCCCCCGGCACCAGTCCCACGGGAGACGCGCCGGCCATGGCCACGGGCACCGGCCCGCTTAGCGATCCCAACGGTACAGGGAACGGGTTTGGCAACGCCAGCCAAGCCACCGGATTCACCTCGGGCGCACCGGACGGCGATCCCGAGGGCACGGGGTCGAGCGATGGGGAACCGGCTGGCACGCTGGAGGGGCCGCCCGTGACCAGCCCGCCGCCGAGTCCGCCGCCCGCCCCCGCGCGATCGCCCGGCCAGCCCCAATGCGTGAGTTGTCCCCTGCCGCGCTATCGGGGTACGGAAGCCAGTCCCCGCGTGGATTTGCGGATTCGGCCCGATGGCAGCGTGGAGGTGCGGTTGCGCCAATCCAGCGGCAACCCGGCGGTCGATCGCGAAACCCTAGAAGCGATGCGCCAATGGCGTTTTGACCCGCAAACCGTGCCGGAAGGAGGCCTGCGCCGCCCCATGCGCGTCACCTACGAGGAGGAGGGATCGCGGTTCCAGCGGGCTAACGAGGCCCGTCGTCGCGAGGAGTCCGAACGTCGCCAGGTCGCGGAACAGGAGGAACGGCAACGGGCCGCCGATCGCCCCACGGAACAGCCCGCACCGACGGCCGATCGCCCCATGGAGCGACCCACCGAACGAGCCCCAGAGCGCACGGCGGAACAACCGGCCAGTCCTGCCCCCGCGGCCACCACCCCGGCCGCCGCGCCCGCCGCCCCGGCTCCTGTCGATCGGGAACCGCGCCCCAATCGCTCCACTGCGCCCAGCAACACCAGCGATCCGAGTCCCAGCCGGCCGGCAGCTCCGGAACCGGCCCGCCCCGCAGTGGTGGCCCCCGCCCCTGCCCGATCGCCCGTGGCCCCAGCGGAACCACCGGCCCGCAGTCCCGCCGCCGAGGCCCCGGCCGCGCCGGCCCGCCGCAGTCCGCGCCCGACCCGATCGCCTCGGCCCCGGCGATCGCCCCCGCCCGTCCAGGCGGCCCCCGCCCCAGCGCCCGTGGCCCCCAGCGCTCCGGAACCCGCCCCCGCCAGCAGTCCCGCCGACTAGCGCGATCGAACACCACTGATGCCCTATCCCGGATCCACCGTTGCTGCGGTGTGATTCCCGATCGTGCTGGGCAGAATTCGGGTGCGATTGCTCTGGCTCAAGGGTTTGCCCGTTTTGAATTTGCTGTTTTGAGCTTGTTTTTAGGAAACTCCCATGAACCCTGCATCTCCCCTCTCCCTGTCGGTTTTGTTGGTAGCGATCGGGGCGCTGGCTGCTCCCGCTGGGGCTGAGTCAGTACCACCGGAGCCGCTCAATCAATTCCGCAGCAACGCCCCCGCCACTTCGGTGGAGTCCTGGCTGGCCCAAGCCGATCGCCCGGCCACCGTCACCCGTGTGGTGGTCACGCCCCTGGCTGATGAGCTGGAAATTGCCCTGGAAACCCCAGCCGGTCAGTCCTTGCTGATTGATGCCAACCAATTTCGGGCCGAGGGCAACCAACTGATCGCCGAGATCAGCAACGCCAGCTTGGTGCTCCCGGAGGGCGAGGAGTTTAACCAAGCCGATCCCACCGCTGAAGTGGCTGCGGTGCGGGTTTGGCAGATTGCGCCCGATCGCATCCAAGTGGTGGTGACGGGTCGCAACGGTTTGCCCACCCAGGACGTGACCTTGGCCACGGGTGACTTGGCTTACAGCCTGAACGTGGATGCCAATGCGCCCGAAGAAGAATTGGTGGTGACGGGGCAGCGATCGCCCAGTTACCGAGTTCCCAACGCCTCCAGCGCCACCGGTACAGACACCCCGATTCTGGAAACGCCTTTCTCGGTGCAGGTAATTCCCCAAGCCGTCCTCCGCGATCAGCAGGTGATCAATATTGAAGACGCGCTGAACAACGTGAGTGGCGTGGCTTTTGCCGGCAGTAATGGCAGCCGGGAAGCTAGTTTCAGCATTCGCGGATTCGGCAATCAGTTTTCCACTGGGGCCCCGTTGTTGCGAGATGGATATCGCATTTATGGGGGCTTTCAAGCGATTCCGGAAGTGGCCAACCTTGAACAAATTGAAGTGTTGAAGGGGCCGTCTTCGATTCTTTATGGACAAATTGAACCGGGCGGCATCATTAACCTGGTTTCCAAGCAACCGCTTGATCAACCTTTTTATGAAGCAGAATTCCAGGCTGGCAGCGATGCTTTAGTGCGCCCCCGCATTGATTTCAGCGGCCCCTTAACCAGTGATGGCAGTCTGCGCTATCGACTGAATGCTCTCTATCAGCATCAATCGCCTTTTCGGGACTTTGATACGGATATCAACCGCTTTGCGATCGCGCCGGTTTTAGCTTGGCGAATCAGCGATCAGACTGACTTATCTTTCAATCTGGAATATATCCACCAAAAGGGGCCGGCAGACTTTGGCATTAGCCGCTTTGGGGATGGTGTTGCTCCCGTTTCTCGGGAATCTGTGATCAATAATCCCGATGATTCAATTACCACTGAATACTTGAATACCGGGTATCAATTTGAGCACCGCTTTAGTGACAATTGGAAAATTCGCAATGGTTTCCGCTACATCAACTACACCTATGACTACAGTGTTATCGCCTTGCCGATCATCGTGAATGATGCGGAGATCACTCGCTTTTATGCTGATCAAGATGGGGATGACCGCTCCTATACCGCGCAAACTAGTGTCATTGGAAACTTCAAGACTGGTTCCCTAGAACACCAAGCAACAATCGGTCTCGATCTCAACTACAGCGAGTTCGCGATCGAGACTTTGTTTGATACGGCTAATCCGAGCACGATCAACATTTTCAATCCGGAATATGAGCAAGTGCCCAAGCCCGATCGCTCGGATTTGCCGCCCTTTCAAGATGATGTCACAACCACCACTCGCCTAGGAATTTACCTGCAAGATCAGATCAAGCTAACCGATAACTTGATGATTATTGCCGGGTTGCGCTACGACACGATCGATAGCAAAACCGATCAAAAATTGACCGATGAAAGCAGCAGTTTTAACGCGGATGCTTGGACACCACGCCTTGGAATTTTATATCAGCCCATTCCCGAATTAGCCCTCTTTGCTAGCTATTCCCAATCCTTTCGTCCCACGACGGCCACCAGTTCCAGTGGTGCAATTTTGCCCCCGGAAGAGGGCGAAGGATTTGAAGTAGGTGTGAAGGCCGAATTGTTCGATCGTCGCCTGCTTGCTACCCTCACTTACTTCGACATTGCCAAGCAAAATGTTGCGGTTTCAGATCCCGAAAATCCCCTTTTTTCTGTTGCTTCCGGTGAACAACGTAACCGAGGAATTGAGCTGGATCTGATTGGGGAACCATTACCCGGTTGGAAAATTTTGGGTTCCTATGCCTACATCGATGGCGAAGTTACTGAAGATACCGATGAGTCCTTAATTGGTAATCGACCGGCTGGGCTGGCAAAACACAAAGCTACTCTTTGGACAAGCTATGAAATTCAGTCCGGTTCTTTCAAAGGATTGGGATTCGGAGTGGGGTTTGAATATGCGAGCGATCGCTATGGAAACTTAGCCAATGACTATCGATTGGGTGACTATCTGATTGGCAATGCAGCGATTTTCTATCAGAGAGATAACTATCGATTTGCTTTGAATTTCCGCAACTTCACTGATGAAAACTACATCAAAGGAGCCACGGGAAATGAAGGCGGTATTGAAGTGGGTTCACCCTTCACAGTCACAGGATCAGCTTCAATTCGGTTCTAAATTTCGTAGGAAATGATTCCAATCATTGTGTTGATATCATCTCCGATTTTAATCAGTTCAATGTCCGAGCAATTTTTCCCGATTACAACTTAAAGTTCCTTAGAACATCACCCCATGAACGCTGCATCTCCTCTATCTTTGTCTGTTTTGTTGGTGGCGATCGGGGCGCTGGCTGCTCCCGCTGGGGCTGAGTCAGTGCCGCTGGAGCCGCTCGATCGATTCCGCAGCAACGCTCCCGCCACTTCGGTGGAATCCTGGCTGGCCCAAGCCGATCGCCCGGCCACCGTCACCCGTGTGGTGGTCACGCCCCTGCCCGATGAGCTGGAAATTGCCCTGGAAACCCCAGCCGGTCAGTCCTTGTTGATTGATGCGAACCAGTTCCGGGCCGAGGGCAACCAACTGATCGCCGAGATCAGCAACGCCAGCTTGGCGCTACCGGAGGGAGCGGAGTTCACCCGCACCGACCCCACCGCTGAAGTGGCCTCGGTGCGGGTTTGGCAGATTGCGCCCGATCGAATCCAAGTGGTGGTGACGGGTCGTAATGGTTTGCCCACCCAGGATGTGACCTTGGCTACGGGTGATTTGGCCTACAGCCTGAACGTGGATGCCAACGCACCCGAAGAAGAATTGGTGGTGACGGGGCAGCGATCGCCCAGCTACCGAGTTCCCAATGCCTCCAGCGCCACCGGCACAGACACCCCGATTTTGGAAACGCCTTTCTCAGTGCAGGTGATTCCCCAAGCCGTCCTGCGCGATCAGCAGGTGATCAGCATTGAAGACGCGCTCACCAATGTCAGTGGCGTGTCCTATGCCGGGAGCAACAGCGGTCGGGAAGCGACGGTGAGCATTCGCGGATTTGGTAACCAATATCCCGCCACCGTATCGGTTTTGCGCGACGGCTATCGGCTTTATGGTTCTTTTCAAGCCATTCCGGAAGTTGCCAACCTGGAACAAATCGAAGTGTTGAAGGGGCCCGCTTCGATTTTGTATGGGCAAATTGAACCGGGCGGCATTATCAACCTGGTTTCTAAGCAACCCCTGGCAGAACCCTTTTATGAGGTTGAATTGCAAGGTGGCAGCAATGAGTTAGTGCGTCCCCGAATTGATTTTGGTGGCCCTCTAACGGCAGATGGCAGCTTGCGCTATCGACTGAATAGCGTTTATCAGCATCAAGCGCCTTTCCGCGACTTTGAAACTGACACCAATCGCTTTTCGATCGCGCCTGCTCTGGCTTGGAAAATTAGTGACCAAACAGACTTATCGCTCAACCTAGAATACATTCACCAAAAAGGGCCGTCTGACTTTGGACTGAGCCGATTTGAAGATGGGGTTGCCCCAGTTGATCGCAAGTTGATTATTACGGATCCTGAGGACTCCATTACAACCGACTATTTCAGCACCGGTTATCAATTCGAGCATCGCTTTAGCGATAACTGGAAAATTCGCAACGGCTTCCGCTACATCAGCTATGACTATGACTACAGTGTGGTGGCGCTGCCGCTGACGGCCAACGGCCCTCGGGTCACTCGTTTCTATGCTGATCAAGATGGTGAGGATAAATCCTACACCTTGCAAACCAGTCTTGTGGGCAATTTCAAAACAGGATCGATCGCACACCAAGCCACCATTGGTCTTGATCTGAATCGTAGCGAATCACGAATTGCAACGGTTTTTGATCGCTCAAAACCGTCAATCATCAACATTTTTGACCGCGATTATGATGCGGTGGTTCGTCCCGATCGCTCCTCATTGCCACCGTTTAATGATGACCTGACCACGGCCAATCGTCTCGGATTTTATCTTCAAGACCAGATTAACCTCACCGAAAATCTGATCGTGGTGGCTGGTCTGCGCTATGACACGATCGGCATTGAAACAGAAGATCAACTAGGTCGCCGAGAGGGCAACAATACCGAACTCAACTCTTGGACACCTCGCCTCGGAATTCTGTATCGCCCCATTCCCGAACTATCACTATTTGCCAACTATTCGCAATCATTTCGCCCCACAACTTCGACCGGTGCGGATGGTTCAATCTTGAAGCCTGAAGAAGGTGAAGGATTTGAAGTGGGCGTGAAGACTGAATTGTTCGATCGCCGCCTCCTGGCTACCCTCACCTACTTCGACATCACCAAGCAAAATGTGCCGGTAACTGATCCTGATAATCTCCTCTTTTCGGTTTCTTCAGGAGAGCAACGCAATCGCGGCCTTGAATTTGACTTGATTGGTGAACTATTGCCCGGCTGGAAGATTTTGGGATCCTACGCCTATATCGACAGCGAAGTTACTGAAGATACGAATGAGTCTCTGATTGGCAATCGACTGTACGGCATTCCTGAGCACAAAGCCACCCTTTGGACAACCTATGAAATTCAGTCTGGTTCTCTCAAAGGATTGGGCTTTGGGGTGGGTTTTGAATATGCGAGCGATCGCTACGGCAACCTCGCCAACGACTACAAAATCGGGGACTACTTCATCGGGAATGCTGCCATTTTCTATCAACGAGATAACTACCGTTTTGCCTTGAACTTCCGAAATTTCACCGATGAAACCTACATCAAATCCACAGTAGGAAGCAACACTGGTCTAGAAGTGGGCACACCTTTCACAGTTACTGGATCGGCTTCCATCCGGTTCTAGTTTTGGGTCTCAACTTTGGGGTTGATTGCCATTGTGCAATCTCCCCTTGTTCTGTCCCAACCCATGCTTGAACCCACAGTTCAACCACAACGCAAACCATTCTTTAACCCCAACCAGGATCATGCATAAAACCTACGCGATCGCCCTGCTGAGTCTGAGTTTGATCACCGCTTGCCAATCGGGATCAACCAACCAATCCACGGCCAGCAATAACGCACCAGCAACCACCCCCAGCAGCCCGATCGCCCCGGCTGATCCGAGTGTCAAGCATTTTGATGAAGCCCTTTATGCTTTGGCCTATCCCGAAGTCAACGAACAAGTAAAGGCTGGGAAATTTGCTTCTCCACTCGCTCATTATCAAGCGGTCGGCCAGTCTGGGAAAGATGCCAACGGCGAGGCGATCGCGGGCTTTTTTATGGGCACAGGCGGCAACGACACCATTTCCGGATTTGGCCATCACCCTCATATCTCGGGCGTGGCATTCGAGATTGTGGCTGACAAGGGCGGTGAGTTGCCGATTCGCCCCAAAACCTTGGGTCAAGGGGAGGTCGATCGCCTGGTGGGTCAACCTGGCTCCGAGGATGAATTTATTGTGGGTAGTTTGATCACCCCGGCTAATCCCAAGTCTGCGCCTTTTTATGTGGGTAAGGGTGATGCCGACTATGCCCAAATTGATAATTTCAAACCCGGCGAGGACACAATTTTGCTTGCAGGCAAACCGGAAGATTACAGCCTAAAACCTCAGGATAAAACCCTGCGCATTTCAACTAAAAGTGGCGATTTGGTGGCGATCGTGCAAGGGGTCGATCGCCTCACGGTGGGCGATGTCGTGGCCGATTACGGCATTTTCATCCTCAAGTAGATTTTCAAAATTGGTTTTTCAACTGGGTTGGAATCCGAGAGGACTATGCAAGCTCGCCAGATTCGATCGATCCTGTTTCCGCTGCATCGCTACTTGGGCTTAGTTGTTGGGTTGATTCTGATCGTTGTGGGGGTGACGGGGAGCCTGTTGGTGTTTTCCCATGAGTTGCAAGATCGGCTGATTGTTGAAAAATTCGGCGCGATCGCCCCCCAATCAACCCTCGTCAGCATTGACCAAGTGTCCAACGCTGCCCAAGCCTTTGCCCAACAGTTACCGGGCTCCAGCATTAATGGCATTTTGTTTCCCCAACATCCCGGTCAACCTTACCAAGTTCGTCTCTGGCAAGGTGATCAACTGATCCAGCTTTTTATCCATCCTCATAGCGGAAAGGTGCTAGGAACCCTCTCAGCGCAAGATAGCTGGATGAACTGGATTTTGCGACTGCATTATCAGTTGTTGTCCGGCACAACGGGGCTGATTATTGTTGGTATTTCAGGGTTTTTCATGACCATTTTGGGGATTACTGGCATTGCACTTTGGCCCGGTTGGCGACGGTTGGCAGCGGGTTTCAAAATTAAGTGGGATGCGCACCCGAAGCGACTGAATTTTGATCTTCACAAGGTTGTGGGTATCATTGCTGCTGTTTTTTTAGTGCTGACCGGATTCACGGGGTTTTGTTGGAATTTCTATGCCCAATCAACGGCGGTGATCAAAGCGATTACCTTCACCCCTGCGGAGCCGGTTTGGCAGTCCAAGGTGTTGCCCAATCAAAAATCCTTGCCTTTGTCGGAACTGTTGGCACGATCGAACCAAGCATTACCCGGAGCTGCCACAACGTTTATCGCACTGCCCAGAACACCGGATGGGGTGGTGCGGATTGGCAAGCGCCAAACCCACGAACCCAGTTCCTACGGCCAGAGCAATGTGATTCTGGATGCCTACAGCGGTCAGGTGCTGCGGGTGAATGACAGTCGGCAGGCGGCCTTGGGCGATCGCATCTTGAACAGCTTCGGGCCGCTGCACTTTGGTACGTTTGGCGGTTTGTGGACGCGCTGGCTCTATGTGCTGGTGGGCCTGTCCCCGATCGCCCTGTTTTGGACGGGCGTGAAGATGTGGCAACATCGCAAGCGATCGCCCGCTATGGCAATCCTCCCAAGCGATCGCCCTAGCCCTTGACCCCCATCCATCACCCCGATCGCCCCCTTTGCAAAAGTTTTGTCCTAGAGAAGGGTTGCTTCCCGCCCAAGTTGGCGATAATGGGAAAACCATTGCTAACTCAGCGCAGGAGCCGCGCCCGCATGAGCAACACTGAGCCACTTCCCGCAAGCAAGCTGGTTCAATGGTGGGAATCGCTCTCGCCGCTATCACGGTTTCTATTCTTTGCCCTGGCTGCTCCCCTGACCGTGCTCAATGCCTGGGCCTTGGCCACGATTTTTGGCTACTTCCAATCATTGCTGGGGGTGTTGTTGGTCACGGCTTTGCTGGCCTTTTTGCTGAACTATCCCGTCAACTGGCTCGCGGCCAAAGGGGTGAAGCGAGGGCTGGCCGCCGTAGTGGTGTTTTTGGTGGCCCTGTCGATCGTCGTTGGTGTGGGCGTGACCCTGGTTCCGCTGGTGGTGGCCCAGGCGCAACAATTGGTGGCGCGGCTGCCGGAATGGATTGACTCGGGCCAGCGCCAACTCATGATGCTGAATGAGCGAGCCGACTTGTTTGGTTTGCCCATCAGCTTAGATGGGGTGATTTCCCAGCTCAACGATCGCCTCAAAACCGAACTCCAAAGCATTGCCGGCCGCACCCTCAACTTGGCCCTGAATGTCACGGTGGTGACGGTGGTTCGGTTGTTGGATGTGGTGTTAACCATCGTCCTCACCTTCTATTTGCTGCAACACAGCGAAGAAATTTGGGAGAGCTTGATTGCTTGGCTACCCGATCGGGTTCAGCAGCCCTTTTCCCGCACCCTGCGATCGAGCTTCCAAAACTACTTCATTGGGCAAATCCTCACGGCCACCTGCTTGGGCCTGGGGCTAACCACCATGTTTGTGTTGCTCAAAATTCCCTTTGGCCTGCTCTTTGGCCTAACCATCGGGTTGATGGCCCTGGTTCCCTTTGGCGGTTCCGTGGGCATTGGCACGGTCATCTCCCTGATTGCCCTCCAAGATATTGGCCTGGCCCTGCAAGCCTTGGCCGCAGCCCTGATTGTGCAGCAAGTGGTGGAAAACCTGGTGGCTCCTCGGGTGTTGGGCAGTGTGACGGGCCTGAACCCCTTTTGGGTGTTTGTGGCCATCCTAACAGGCGTGCGTGTGGGCGGCCTGTTGGGCGTGGTGGTGGCCGTGCCCATGGCTGTGTTGCTCAAGGAAGCCTTGGCGAATTTGCGGGCCCAAGATCCCACCCCCGGGGCTGTGAAATCTCTGCCTGAAGTGGAACCGGAATCCCCATCTGTAGGTATTGCGGCGGCGGCTCCTTCCCCGGTTACGGAATGCGATTGATGCTTTTGATGAATTCATCATTTCTCATATCAAAAACATCAATTTCAGTTGCTTTTAAATCAATGATTTTGAGTGCCATTCAATGGCATCGATCGTGAAGAAGTCGGGTAGGCTAATTTGCTTGCCCTCTCAAGATTGAGATCGTAAAACTGAACAGAAGACCAATAGCCAAGCTTGTTATGTCCTGTTCAGTTGCCCTGATCTTGATTGGGTTCCAAAACGACTATTTTGCTGCTGATGGGATCCTGCGGTCTGTGATTGACCAGGCTGTTCCAGTCGATCGCATCCTGGACAGTACGGTGCAAGTGGTGCGCGGGGCGATCGCCCATGGGGTTCCCACCATTGCAACCCCCATTTTTTTCACCCCCACCTATGAGGAATTGCTGGATCCCGTTGGTATCCTTAAAACCGTCCGCGACGTGGGAGCCTTCCAAGCAGGGCAAAAAGGTGCGGAAATGGTTGAGGCCCTCCTGCCCTTTCACGATCAAATTTGGGTTGTGCCCGGAAAGCGGGGTTTAAATGCCTTCACGGGAACCTCGTTGGATGAGCTGCTCCAAAAACATCAAATCACCCATATTGTGCTGGCCGGTGCGGTCACTTCCGTTTGCATTGACTCCACCGGTCGGGCTGCCCACGAAAAGGGCTATCGCGTGTCAGTTTTGGCCGATTGCACCTGTGCCAGAACCCAGTTTGAGCAGGAATTTTACTTAGAAAATGTGTTTCCCCTTTATGCCAATGTAATTTCCGCTGAGTCTTTTCTTGAGTCTTTGGCGGATGTCTGAAAAGTGTTTTGAGATACCGAGCTAGGGGCTAGCAGTTGGCAAAGGAGCTTGCGCATTCTGTGTTTGCCGATGGCTGGAGCTTGCAGAGTATCCATTTGGGCTTTTCAGACATCCTCTTAGGTAAAACAGGATAATGACTGATTTTAGTAAAAGTGATGAGCTAAACACCCAAATTCAATACCGACTCATTGAAAGACTCGCGGAATCAGAGCGCCGCTATCGAACCCTAGTGGAAAACCTGAGTGAAATTGTTTTTAAGGTTGATCATTTGGGTCAAATTACCTTTTTAAATCCAGCTTGGACGAAGATTCTCGGCTTTCCGATTGATTTGTGCTTAGGCAAATCCCTGGCCCAGTTTATGGATGAAACTGAGCAAGCGGGCTGGCAAACGATGATGGCTAACTTAGATCATTGCGCCACTTTGCGACAGGAGCTTCACTTTCGAGATCATACTCAGAAGACAGTTTGGTTAGAAATTACGATTCAGCCCCGTGGCGCTGATGGTGAATTTTCAGGATCTTTAACGGACGTGACCGATCGCCACCAGGCTGAGCAATTGCTGCAACGGATGAATACGGAACTCGAAAAACGGGTTGCCCAACGAACGCAAGCTCTGAATGCAGCTAATCAAAAGTTACAAGCCACGATCGAGCGGCTTCAGCAAACCCAATGCGATCTGGTGCAGTCTGAAAAAATGTCGGGTTTGGTGCAGCTTGTGGCTGGGGTTGCCCATGAAATTAATAATCCCGTGAACTTTATCCATGGAAATTTGGAATATTTAGAAGAATATTTGCAAACGCTGATTCAATCTTTGGAGTTTCATCAGGCCCAGGACTTGAAAACGGCTGCGGTAATTCCATCACTCACCGAAACCATTGATTTAGAATTTTTGAAAGAGGACTCTCAAAAAATCATCAATTCGATGCGAACGGGGACTCATCGCATTCGGCAAATTGTTTTAGATTTACGGAATTTCTCGCGAATTGATGAATCTGAGCTAAAAACCATCAGTGTACATGAAGATATTGATGGAATTCTCAAAATCTTAAATTACCAACTAAAAGCCAAGCTGCAATCAATTTCCATTTCCAAAAATTATGGTCAATTGCCTTTAATTGAATGTTATCCTCGATATCTAAATCAAGCGTTAATGAGTATTTTGGAAAATGCGATCGATGCGATCGGGGAAGCTGTTAAAAAAGCAGACTCGAAAATTATTATGCCCAGCAGTTCCACCTATTTTGGGACAATTGAAATTAGTACCTTTGTTCTGGATAGCCAATGGATTGCGATTGAAATTGCTGATAATGGAATCGGAATTCCGCTACTGATTCAGGGCAAAATTTTCAATCCTTTCTTTACAACTAAGGATGTAGGTAAAGGAACTGGAATGGGACTGGCCATTAGCTATCAAATCATTACGGAAAAACATCGAGGGAAACTCAGTTTCCGATCTCAATACGGCCAGGGCACAACTTTCACGATCCAAATTCCAATTCAGCAAATCAATTTGGCTGATTCACCCGCGCAGGAGTCGGCGAATTCCCAACGCTAGAACGTTCGGCCTAGGCTTTGGGGGTGGCAAGCTGGGCCTGGAGGGGGCGGGCGTTGGTTCCTAATCGGGTTTGCAACTCGGTGAGCAGGGCGGGGGCGATCGCCTGGGGTTCTGGAAACAGCAACCAAGTCACCCCTTCGGAACAGGGGGGCGTGGTGAGGGAGCCTTGGTAGTGGTAGAGCGATCGGGGGATGGGGGGCAACAGGTCGGCGGGGTTCCCTTGCCAAGCGCGATCGAGGCTGCTTCCAAGGGCGATCGGCGCGCGGGCTAATAAGTCTTGCAACAGTTGGGGAGCGGCTCGATCGAGCTGGGAAGCGGCGGTCTGGGTTGGCGCGGCCGTTAACCAAAGGCCCAACACCAATAGGGATCCGGCCCGATCGCGGTGGACAAAATGCACTTCTGCGGGAAAGGTGCGGCCGGCGCGGTGATGCTCGCTGGGGTGGTGAAAGTGGAATTGCAAGAGGTCATGGGGTCGATCGCCCAGATGCAAGGTGCAAGTGCCGGGCGGGCAGTCCACAAAGATCGATCGCCCCGTGTTGCGAGCCGTCAGGGGTACGGATTGGTAATCTAGCCGCAAATCCACGGGCCCAAGCTGTTTCTGGGCAGCCAGATCGATCGGGGATTGGCGCTGACCGAGGCCACAGGCCGCAAAGGCAGGATCCAGCTCGCTCCAGTGGTTGGGGCCGGTGGGGCCGTCATAGCTCCAACGGGTGGCGGCCCGAGCGGGGCGATCGCCAAATCCAGCCCAACCCCCAAGGGCCCCGCCCAGCGCGAGGGATCCTTGCCACAACCACTGACGACGTTTCATGGCTTGCTCTTGACTTCTGAATGGCCCGATTTCTAGTTCCCGATTCCCAATGTTCAGGAACCAACGTTCAGGAACCAGTTCCCAAGCAAAAGGAGCGATCACCAGGGCGATCGCTCCTTCTAGGATAGGCAGCGGATCTAGTCGTCGTCGAACTCGTCGAGGGGCGCTTCCAAATCGTCCGGCTCGCGGAGATCCACAAGATCCGACTCTTCCGGCTCCTCAGCCCCGTAGCCAAAGGTCAGATCCGAATCATCG
This sequence comes from Limnothrix sp. FACHB-406, assembly GCF_014698235.1. Lineage (NCBI taxonomy): Bacteria > Bacillati > Cyanobacteriota > Cyanophyceae > Pseudanabaenales > Pseudanabaenaceae > Limnothrix > Limnothrix sp. FACHB-406. The sequence goes on from NZ_JACJSP010000015.1 coordinate 90,261, forward strand.
GCTTCGTCCTCATCGTCCACCAGCGCATCAAAGTTGGACTCGGCCCCGCCACTGACGGCCACCAAGTCAATCTGTTGGCGGTAGTAGTCCACGCCGCGCACTTCCACTTCCACACGGCCCCCGAGGGCGTATTGGCGGCGGCTCTTGCGACCGATCAACATTTGCTGGCGCGATCGATACTCGTACCAGTCGTCCTTCAGGGAGGACACATGCACCAGCCCTTCAATGCCCAAGGCCTCTAGCTCCACAAAGAAGCCGTAGGACTGCACGCCCACGATCGGGCCGCTGAAGGTTTCGCCAATTCGGGCCCGCATGGCGGCGGTTTTGCGGAGGCCGTGGCTGTCGGCGGCGGCTTCTTGGATCAATCGTTCCCGATCGCTCAGCAGCCAGGCCGCGCTGGTGATCGAGGCTTCCAACTCCTGTTGATCTTCCGTGGGCAACAGGTTCCAGCCGATCGCCCCATGGCAAGAACTGTGGTGCAAATTCACGCCTTCTTTGCTGCGGGCCGTGCGTCGATCGCGCCCCTTGGCAAAGAGGGTGTTCAAGCTCCGTTGCACCAACAGGTCTCCGTAATGGCGGGTGGGCGCATTGAGGGTGGTGTAAACCGGCAGGGCCAAACCAAAGTGGGAGCGGGGTTCGTGGCTGTAGGCGGCTGGCTTCAGGGCTTCCACCAACAGACGATTCAGGATTTTGCGGGTGTCGCCGTCGGTGGCCTGTTGCAGCCACTGTTGCACATCGCGGGGGGTCACCTGATCCGGCTGCTCCAGGGTCAACTCCAAGCCCAGGTTGCCGGCCAACCGCAGGGTTTCCTGCACATCCCCGGGACTGGGGGCCGCTTGCACTCGGTAGAGCGTGGGCACTTGCAGGGCTTGCAGATGGCTGGCCACCACGGCATTGGCGGCGATCGTCACTTCCGCTAACAGGACGCGGGCTGTGGGAGCAATCCCGATCGGGGCGATCGGCGCACCGGGCACATCCTCGCGATCAAACGAGGTCAGCCCTCGGTAACCGCTCAGATCAAACCCGCCTCGGCTGAGCCGCTGTCCCCGCAGGGCCGCCGCCAGGGTTTTCAGTTGGGTCAACAAATCCCCGATCGCGGGGGCTTGGGGCAACTCCGGATCCGCCTGGTTGCCGTCCAAGAACGCATCGAGCTGGGCTTCCGTCAGGGTGGCATCGGCCCGCACCACGCTGGGATGAATTTCAAACTCCAGTAATTCACCCTGATCATTAAAGGTCAGCAGCACGGAAGTGGCCAGGCGATCGCACCCTAGACCCAAGGAACCATGGCGTGCGTAAAGATCCGCCGGGAACAGCGGCAACCATTGGGCCCCTAAGTCGGCCGCCACACCCCGCCGCCGGGCTTCGCGATCGAGCGGTGAATCCGGTTCCACATAGTGAGCCACATCGGGCACATGCAGCCCCAACCGCATATGGCCCGCCGGGTTGGTTTCCAAGGTAATGGCCCGATCGATCACCGGGGGCAGCTCTCCGGCCGTGGCGGTCACCGTTGCCACCGTCAGCAGCGATCGCAAATCCAACCGTCCTTGAATGGCACTCGCCTTCAAGCTATCCGCCGGAGCCGGTAACGCCGCCGCCGCCGCCAAAACCTCCTCCGGGAAGCTTTCATGTAGCCCATACTTACAGACCACAATGTCAGCCGGAGCCGCCGCGTCCGCATCGGCTCCCAACACCTTGATCACGCGGCCCAAGGGCGGCAACTGCCCGATCGGGTAACGGACAATTTCCACGCTCACCAGGTAGTTGACGATCGCGTCCAAGTCCACCCCGCTGGTGTCCAGTTCCACCCGGAACAGCAATCGATCGTCCAAAGGAGCTGCCCGAAAAATCCCGTCCTCGCCCTTTTCCACCCGGGCCAACAGGGACGAATTGGCCCGATCGAGCACCAGCTCCACATGGCCCTCGGGACTGCGCCGCCGACTGCGACCGCCGCCCTCTTTGATCACCTTCACCAACACCCGATCGCCATTCCAGGCATGATTCAGGTGACATTCCCGCACATAGACATCTTCCGCGTCGTCGTCATCCTGAATGGCAAAGCAAAACCCCTTACTGGAGCAACGCAGCTTGGCCTCAAACATGCCCTCCTGTTCCAACCGGCGATAGCGACCGCGCTCCTTATTCAAAATCCCCAACTTTTCCAGTGCGTCCAGGGCAATCTGAAGCTGGCGATTGCCGCGTCCTTCGCGAGTGCCCAACTTTTGTTCAAGAACCTTTGGCGTGAGCGACTTTTCTGAGGTAAAGCTCGCGAGTAGGGAAGCGATCGAAAATTCCATGAAGCGCGTCAACCTCCGGGCACAGAGAATGGGATGGGGCGAATGAGGCGCGAGCGACAGCCATCACAGTGCTGCGAACAGCATTGTTGAATGCCATGAACATTAACCGTACTGACGACGATCCCTATGCCTCTGGAGCGTTGCTGGTCGGGGCCCGTCGCATCGATCGGGCGGGAAATCCACAAGCGTCACTCGAGCTAGGGCCGGAAGGGTTCCGCATTGGGTGCTGCAAGATCTTGAACCGGCAAGATCGAAGTTGCAGCGTTGTGGCATTGGGAGGGGGTGGTCGATGGGAACCCTCGTCCAAAGACACTCCAAACACCAAATCAATGCAGGAACACACTGGAGGGAGCGGCTGCGCTCGGGCCCATCTACGCTAGAGCGTGGCGTGCACCTTGTCAATCATTGACACGCGGGTTACCCTAGCCGCACGATCGCCGCCATCCCCCCGTTTGCTCAGCCCGCCCACCTAACCGAGATCGGTTTGTGCCATGTTTGCCGAATTCCGTGCCCGTTATCCTAACGGCAGCCTCACATCCGAAATCATTGAAGTGAATCAGGGAAAGTTTATTGTGCGGGCGGCCGTCACCCTGGAAGGCACGGTGTTGGCCACGGGGTTTGGCGCTTCGGAGCAACTGGAGGAAGCCGAAGATCGGGCCCGGTTGCGGGCCTTGGAAGCGGTGGGTTTGTTTTTGGAACCGGCCGATCGGGGGCAGGCCCAACTGATCAGCAGCACCCCCACTTATCAGCTTCCGGCCGCCTTGTCGGTGGTGACCCCGATTGCAGCCCCCATCTCGACCCCGATTCCGGCTCCCCTGGCCGCGCCGATGGTTGATGTGGTTAGTGACCGATTTGATGATCGATCGCCCGATCGATTTGACGGTCGATCGGGCATGGATCCAGCCCTGGATCCAACCCTGGAATCCACATCGCCCGGCTATGAGGATCTCTACGAGGTTGAGCATGGGGCGAGCGACCCCTTGCCCACCATGGAACCAGAATGGCCCCCAGAGCCGGAACCAGAGCCGGCCCCGGCTCCTGCCCCCAAGCGATCGCGCCGTGCCGCCAGCCCGCCTGCGCCCACCCCTATCCCTGTGCCCACGCCGGCCCCTGCGCCCGCACCCACGGACTTATCCGACGCGATCGCCCAAACAGACGTGTTGATGAAGCGTTTGGGCTGGAACAAGCAACAGGGCGTGGAATATTTACAAATGGCCTTTGGTAAGCGCACCCGGGCCCAACTGACTGATCGGGAACTGTTGCAGTTCTTGCAGCACCTGCAAACCCTAGCCGATGACCCGGACTTTTAGGGCCCGACTGGCAAGGCTTGGGGCCCAAAGGCCATGAGCTATAACCAGGAAACTGGCGAGACATCGACAACGCCACGACCCAGAAACCACGACCCAGAAACCATGACCGATCGAGCAATGCGAGCACCACGTTGGTTGGTTTGGGGATCGATTGGGCTAATCACCATTGGCTGCCTGCTGCGATTTTCCGGTTTAGGCCAGTTCCTGCCTTGGTATGACGAACTGGCGACATTGCAGCACATCGCCGTCCAATCGGAATTGGATCTCACCCAACTGTGGCAGGGGCGCGAACAGGTTTTGGCCGATCTATGGCACAGCCTATCGACAAAACCCCAAAAGACCACCTGGGATATGGTCACATCCCTCGCCACCCATGATGCCCATCACCCGCCCCTGTATTACCTGTTTGTGCGCGTCTGGGCCGACTGGTTTGGCAACACGATCGTCAGCCTCCGCACCGCCACGGCGATCATGGGGGTGATCCTGCTGGCCAGTGTTTTTTGGCTCCTGCGGCAACTGAGTCAGCGTCCCAGCCTGCCTTGGGTGGGCACGGCGTTGGTTGCCCTGTCTCCCTTGCAAATTCTCTATGCCCAGGAGGCGAGGGAATATGTGATCTGGCTGATTTTTTTTGTGCTGTCCAGCGGATTTTTAGCCCGATCGCTGCGTCATTCCACCTGGCCCCACTGGTTGCTGTATGGAATTACCCTCACCCTGAATTGGTATAGCCATTTGCTGGGGGGGTTTGTGCTGCTGGGCCATGGCCTTTGGGTTGGGGTTTGGCTGTGGCGATCAGGCGATCGGAACTGGCGACGGGCAATCCCTTGGGCGATCGCCGCCGTTGGAACCCTGCTGGCCATTTCCCCTTGGATTTGGGTGCTCTATCGAGTCCAAACCCAATCAGCCGCCTCCCTGGCCTGGCTCAGTCAGGCGGGGCCCCCAGGAATTCACCGTTGGGCAGCCCTGCGGGCCTTTGCCGCCACCCTGTGGGATAACCAACCGAATCTTTGGGCTTCCTTCCCAACGGCGACCGATGTTCCCTGCCTGCTGGTGACCCTGTGGATGATTGTGGCCTTGGTGGGATGTTGGCGATCGGGAGAACCCTTGCTCAAGGGGTTTGTTCTCAGTGCAGTGGCCCCGTTCCTCTTGCTGGTCTGGCTGCCTGCGATTGTGATGGATCGAACGATGGCTTCCATCATTCGCTACCAGTTCCCCTTGCTTTTGGGAATGCAAGTGGTGTTGGCCAACTGGATTGTCACGACCTGCGAGCAAATTACCCCGAAGCCTGTCCAAGAATGGCCCCAGCCCCTATCGTTCTATTTATTCCGCTGGCGCTGGATGCCCCACTGTTTTGCGGCGCTGTTGGCGATTTTGTTGCTGGTTGCTAACCTGAACGCCGCCAGAGCACGCTCCTGGCAATTGTCCTGGTGGAGCAAGGGGGGAACCGTTTCTGTCGAAATTGCCAAAGCCCTGAAAGAAATTGATCGCCCCCTGTTGGTGATGACCGATATCCCTGGGTATTCCCTTTCTGCTTTGGCCTTGAGCCACGCCAGCGATCGCCTGAAATCTCGCGGTGTTACTGTTTGGCTGGCTCCCAGTTTCCAAGGCTTGAACTGGCCCGATCGCCCCAACACCTTTTTGTTTAGTCCATCCCCTGATCTCCGCCAGGCGATCGAGCAGCGGGGTCAGCGGTTGATTCCCTTCGGAACTAGTTGGTGGAATTTGTGGCGATTGCAATCCGCCCCGCCCGATCGCCCCGCGCCCGATCGCCCCTCAACTTAGCCACTAGCCACCGCTGATCGCTTTTCTAGAGCGAACAACGCATATTTCTTGTGTAGATCTTTCGCACTGAACTGATACGAATTGGTTCCATGCGTCATGGGCTATAACCAGAAAAATGGCGAAAAATTGACAAAAACATGGCTGATCCAAACGCACGAGCACCACGTTGGCTAGTTTGGGGGTCGATCGGACTAATCACCATTGGTTGCTTGCTGCGATTTTCTCATCTAGGACAGTTCCTCCCTTGGTACGACGAATTTTCGACCCTGCGGCATATTGCGAACCAGACGGATCCTGAACTCCTTCAACAATGGGGAGGTCGCGAGCAGGTCATGGCCGATCTCTGGCGCAGTCTTGCTGCAAAACCAGGCAAAACGGCTTGGGATACGGTTCAGTCTTTGGCTGCTGCCAATGCCCATCACCCACCCCTCTATTACCTGCTAGCCCGAGGTTGGGCCCACTGGTTTGGGAACAACATTGTCAGCCTCCGCACGGTGACGGCTCTGATGGGAGTTGCGTTGTTGCCCAGTGTGTTTTGGTTCTTACGCCAATTGAGCGATCGCCCCAGTTTGCCTTGGATTGGTACGGTGTTGGTGGCCCTGTCACCGCTACAAATTCTCTATGCCCAAGAGGCGCGAGAATATGCCATTTGGCTGGTTTTTGTGGTGCTTTCCAGTGGGTTTTTAGCCCGATCGCTGCGAAATTCTGCGCAAAAGTCTGCACAAAAGTCCACTGGAGTTCACTGGTTGCTGTATGGCATCACCCTCACCCTCAATTGGTACAGCCACTTGCTTGGGGGGTTGGTGTTGCTGGGCCATGGCCTTTGGGTTGGGGTTTGGTGGTGGCGATCGGGCGATCGGCATTGGCGACGGGTTATCCCTTGGGCGATCGCGGCGGGTGGAACCCTTTTGGTCATGTCCCCTTGGCTATGGACACTGTTTCAAGTGCGAGAAGGGGCTGTGATATCTCTGGACTGGTTGAATCAGACCTACCAACCCGGGATGCAGCGTTGGTCTGCCATGCGTGTGTTTGCGGCCACCCTGTGGGATAACCAGCCGAATATTTGGATCCCAGTTTCCAGGGTTGTGGATTCAATTCGACTAGGGGTCTTGGTGTTGTCTGTGGGGGCGCTGGTGCATTGTGGGCGATCGAGCGAACCAATGGTGAAGCGATTTGTCTTTAGCACCATTGCCCCGTTTTTCCTGTTGCTTTGGTTGCCAGCCATCGTGATGGATCGCGCCATGGCCACCATCATTCGCTATCAATTGCCGCTGATCATTGGTGTGCAAGTGGCCTTAGCCGATTGGATTACCACGCTTTGCGATCGGATTCCCCCCAAGCCTGATCAGGCATTGCCCCAACCTCTGTGGTTCTATCTCCGCCGTTGGCGTTGGATGCCTCAACTTGTTGCGAGTAGCTTGGCGATTTTGTTGGTCGTGGCTAACTTGAACGCGGCAAAAGCCCGCTCCTGGCAATTATCCTGGTGGAACAAGGGTGGGCCGGGTTGGGTGGAAGTTGCCAAGGCCTTGAAAGAGGTCGATCGCCCGTTAATCGTGATGACAGCGGTTCCTGGCTATTCTTCCTCGGCCCTGTCTTTGAGTTATGCCAGCGATCGCCTGAAGGCTCGTAACATCACCTTTTGGTTAGCTCCCAGCATTCAAAACTTGAACTGGCCCGATCGCCCCAATACCTTTGTGCTCGTTCCCGGCAAGAAACTGCCCAAAGCGATCGAGCAGCGGGGTCAGCGGTTGGTTCCCTTTGGGGCCAGTTGGTGGAATCTGTGGCGTTTGGAATCCTCCACCCCCGATCGCCCCGCGCCCGATCGTCCCTCAACTTAGCCACTAGCCACTGTCGATCGCGCTGAATTTTCTGGACTGGTCTCGCTCAATCTGTTCAAATTCAACCCGTTCAAATTCAACCCGCTCAAACTCAACCCGTTCAAACCGGCCGAGCCGGCTTCGGAACCATGGATCAATCAGGGATGCCCGTTACTGCCTCGATCGAGTCGTCACCATCGGCCCCTATGCCCGATCAACGCGATTCGGTGGCTCAGCCCACTCAACCGAAACCGGTCGATCAAGCCATTGACGGTGAAATTGTGACCGTTCGCCCCGACGCGGAAACCCTCACGCGCCAGCGATTGCCCTACTTTGTGGGCATTTCAGAAGCCACCGCAGGATCCCGAGGCATTTCCCTGAACCTGGTGATTATTCCGCCCGGGGGGGCAGCCGAACCCCACTTCCATCGGGACTATGAAACAGCGATTTATCTGCTCCAAGGACGGGTTGAAACGCGCTATGGCAAAGGGCTGAAACAATCGATCATCCACGAGGCGGGCGACTTTATTTTCATTCCCGCTGGCGTTCCCCACCAGCCCCACAACCTCAGCACCAGCGAACCGGCCCAGGCGTTGGTGGCCCGCAATGACCCCAACGAACAGGAAAACGTGGTGCTCTATGACCCGGCGGCGGATCAGGATACGGATTAATGGGCGTTAGTTGGCGCGTTAATTGGCGTTAATGGGAGCCGCCGCCTGTGGAATTCGGAAACCGTTGTTTAACCCAAACAGGTACAGTAGAAGCCAGTGTTACAAAGCTGTTACAGGCTGGGCAATTCACAGGCAAGAAAACAATGGGCGCGGCGGTTTCCCTGCAAAACGTACAAAAAATCTATGGCGATCGCCCCGTGGTGAACGATCTCAGCTTTGAGATTCAAGCGGGAGAAATGTTTGGGCTGCTGGGCCCCAACGGCGCGGGCAAGTCCACCACCATTCGGATGATCACCACCCTCACTCGCCCCACCGCTGGACAAATTCAGGTGGCTGGGTTTGATGTGGCTCGCCAAATGCAGCAGGTGCGGCAACAAATTGGCGTGGTGTTGCAACAAACCAGCGTGGATGGCGATTTAACCGTTTGGGAAAATTTGGAATTCCACGGCCGGCTGCACCACATTCCCACCAAAGAGCGCCAAGGGCGGATCGATCGCTGGTTGGACTATGTGGAACTGGGCGATCGCCGCGATAGTCTCGTGAAAACCCTGTCGGGCGGGATGAAGCGTCGGTTGCAAATTGCCCGCGCCCTGTTGCATGAGCCGGAAATTTTATTTTTGGATGAGCCAACGGTGGGGTTGGATCCGCAAACGCGCCGCCGCCTGTGGGAAATTATTCGCGACCTCAATCGCGGTGGCATGACGATGCTGCTGACGACGCACTACATGGACGAAGTGGAGTATCTGTGCGATCGCATCGGCATCATGGACGCGGGCCAACTGATTGAGCTGGGAACGCTGCAAGATTTGCGCACCAAACATGGGGAAGGATTGGTCATGAAACAAACGGCCGATCGCTGGGATTACAAATTCTTCCCCACCCTTTTGGAAGCGAATCAATATCTAGATTCCCAGGCAGTGAAAACCGGGTTGATGGTGCGTCCATCGAACCTAGAGGATATCTTTGTGGAGCTGACAGGCCGCCAACTGGATTAACTGGGGGCAACCGCGCATGGACATTGATCAAACCACTCACCAGACTTTCGGTTCCCAAGCATCGCTCTGGAAAACCCTGGCTCAATATGTGCTTTTGGGGGCGATCGCCCTGGTGATGTTGTTGCCCTTGCTCTGGCTGATGGGCACATCTTTGAAGTCGCCCACGGAAGATATTTTTTCCTTTCCGCCTCGGCTGATTCCCGCCGCGCCGACCTTGGAAAATTTTGTCAAAGCCTGGACGAGCGCCCCCTTTGCGCAATATTTGCTCAACAGCACCCTGGTGGCGGGGTTAACCGTGGCGTTGAATTTATTGATCTGTTCCTTGGCGGCCTATCCTTTGGCGCGGTTGTCGTTTAAGGGACGGGAATGGATTTTTAGCGCGATCGTGGCCACCATTGCCATTCCCTTCCAAATTGTGATGATTCCGCTCTATATTTTGGCGGTGAATTTAGGGCTACGAAATAGTTTTATTGGCTTAATTTTCCCGGCGATCGCCTCGGCCTTTGGCATTTTTTTGATGCGCCAGGCCTTCAGGGGCGTGCCGAAGGACTTGGAAGAAGCGGCCCGAATTGATGGCTGTTCTGAGTTGGGAATTTGGTGGCATGTGATGTTGCCATCGGTGCGGCCGGCGCTGATTACCCTGGCAATTTTTGTGTTTATTGGGGCTTGGAGCGATTTTCTCTGGCCGCTGCTGATTTTGGATGACCCGAATTACTACACATTGCCGCTGGGGGTGGCGCGGTTGTCGGGTACGTTTTCCCTAGATTGGCGCTTGATTGCGGCGGGTTCGGTCATTTCGATCGCCCCAATTTTGGCTTTCTTTTTGGTGATGCAAAACTACATTGTGCCCAGCGAAACGGGCAGTGGCGTGAAGGGTTAGTCAACGGTGAGGGCTGTTGTCTTGGGTTCAGCCCATGCCGCAAGGGATGATTTCACCGGTTTTTGAGCGATCGCCCGTTTCAACGGAACGGTACAGTTGAGACGGTTTGGAATTTTAGTGTCCTGGGGTTTGGCATGGGGCCGATCGCTCGATCGCCCAGCTTCTGCCCGGGTCGCTGCCCAACCGCAAGCCTCAACTTAGCCGTCCGGCAAATTTTTTAGCAATGGCCGTTATCTGGGAACTGGATTTTTACTCGCGTCCGATTTTAGATGCAGACCAAAAAAAGGTTTGGGAAATCTTGATTTGTGAGAGTCCCACTGACTCGCGGGCCGATTGGCAATCCCTGTTTCGCTACAGCAAATATTGCTCCAACAGCGAGGTCAATTCCGTGACCCTGATGCAGGCGATCGAAGAGGCGATCGTCAAGGCAGGCCAGGCCCCCAGCCGGATTCGTTTTTTCCGGCAGGCCATGAAGAACATGATCGTCAAAGCCTGCCAGGATGCGGAGTTGCCCTGCGCCCTCAGCCACCGCACCCACGCCATCAAGGATTGGATTGCCGATCGGCTCGAAACGGTCTATCCCCAAGAACCGGGCTACCAAGCCACTGCCCAAACGGCAGGCGTGTTCATGCCGCCACCGGCCGCCCAGCCCTTGCCCGATGCGCTGTTGGGGCAAAAGTGGGCCTTTGTTTCCCTGGAAGCGTCGGCCTTTGGCGAGCTGCATGAATGGGCGATCGACTTTGGCGAGGCGTTTCCCTTGTCCATGGTCAACCTAGCGCCCGATACGCCAATTCCCGGGTTGCTGATTTTTTCGCCTCGGGCCATGGCCATCTCCGCTTGGATGTCGGGTTTGGAAATGGGTTTTGTGCGGATTGAACAACAGGTGAAGCCTTCCAGCCTGTCGAGCGATCGGGAGGAATTTCCCGATCGGGTGATTTTGGAAACCGGCATTGGTGATGCTTGGGTGCTCTCGACCTTGCCCAATGCGGCCCAAAAAGCCGAGGGACAAACCTTTGAAGCCCAAAAGCAAGGGGCCCAAGGAGTGCATTTTCTGGCGGTGCAAACGAATCCCGATGAGGAGCGCTTTGCGGGCTTTTGGCTCATGCGCGATCGCCGCGACAGCTAAACCCCAAACGCTAAACCTCAAACGCTAAACCCCAAGCGCTAAACCCCAAGCGCTCAACTTCAAACTAAATCTCAAGCTCAACCTCAACAGCGCAAGAATCCAAGGCAACTGGGAATCCGCCCAGCGCGATCGCCCTGCAGCCCTCCATCAAAACACGCTCAAAAAAACACGCTCAAACCCCCCAAAAACTATCCGCTCCTACCCGAAACAACGGATAGGAGCGGTCTAGCGGGTTATCAACTTGAAACTCAACTGCCGGGTATTGCGAAAGCTTTAACCGCCCCGTCGAGTGACGTGACCCTTTTTGAAGAGGGAGGGCTTACCTAGGCAACCAGCCCGGTACACAGCCAGTATCCTCCAACTTGAAAACCCTGAGACATACTACTGCTACTACCCATGGGCATCACCTCCTGCTTTATTCAAAGGGCCTCAATCACCTTGAGCCAACTGCTAAAACTTGGACATTGCCCGAAGGCTGAATGCCCGCTGTTTCGCGTTAAATGGCGGACTAGGCCTGATTGCCATTCAAGCTAGCACGTTTTTCAGGAAGGCAGCAACCTGGCAGAGCCGATTAACCTAGCAAGCGTTGGCCACTGGCCTTCTTCAGGCAGTGATTTTCAACTGGCAAGTATTAATCGAGCATTAACTGGCAAGTATCAACTGGCAAGCATTAACTGGCAACAACCATGGAACGCATCACCCCCATGCCCCCAACCAGCGATCCGAAGGCGGAAATTGCCACAATTTTGCTGGTGGACGATGAGCAAGCGTTGGCCGATCCGCTCAGTCGGCTTTTGACCCGCGAGGGCTACAGCGTTGATGTGGCCAGTGATGGGCAAGCGGGCTATCAACTGGCCAGCCAAAACACCTACGATTTGCTGATTTTGGATTGGATGTTGCCAGAAATCAGCGGGGTGGAAATTTGCCAACGCCTGCGCCAAATGGGTCAGGGTGTGCCGGTGTTGTTTTTGACGGCGAAGGACACGATCGACGATCGGGTGGCGGGGTTGGATGCCGGAGCCGATGACTACCTGGTGAAACCCTTTGAGTTGCGGGAGTTGCTGGCGCGGGTGCGGGCCCTGTTGCGACGGCCCCGCAGCACCCCGGACGAGGCCCCAGAAACCCCACCGGGAACCGATCGCCCCGGCCGATTGCAGTGGCAGGATCTCGGCCTCGATTGCGATAACCAGTTGGCCTATCGGGGCGATCGGCTCATTGAACTCTCTGACAAGGAAACCTGTCTATTGGAATACCTGATGCGCCATCCGGGGCAAGTGCTGACCCATGACCAGATCTATGGCCATTTGTGGCCCACGGGCGATCGCCCCAGCAGCAATGCCCTGGCGGCCCAAATTCGCCTGCTGCGACGCAAGATCGAAGCCGTGGGCGAACCCCCAGTGATTCACAGTGTCTATGGCAAGGGCTATCGATTCGGCCTCACGACCGGCGACCCCTAAAACCCAACCAGCCCATTTTGCGGCCAGCTCGTTACCAGTCCATTTTGTGGGCAAGCTACCAAGCCCGGGACAAAAGCCCCCCTCGTCCCGGGGATTGGTGCTCTGATTCAACAATTGAGCGGCTCAACTCGGAGACGTTGGTCGTGAAGCGATTGACGCTCCGAGGCCATGGCTCGCACACTAACTCAATCGGTCAGTGGGTTGGAGGCTCATCGATTATGAAGACATGATGAAGACGTAGTTCGAAAAAAATCGACAATCGGTGCAAAAGCGTTTACTGAAAGGCTGATCTTCTTGATGGATCAACCTTACAGATAAAAACGCTCTTCATCGTCATCAACCGCTTCAAAGTTTCGCAGCAAGACTCGATCGAAGACAGCATCAAGGGCCGCATCGTCAAAGTCCGTTGATCGCTGCTCTTGCAACGGATTCGATAGAGGATAGAGCTGTAGTTGTCTACGGTCTTGAACTAAATAGAAATAGGGTTCCAAATCCGTTGTTTGGCCAATTTCTAAATAGTCAAAGCTACAAACATTCAGGTAGAGCGTTCGGTTCGCAACCAACGTTGCCTGATGCTCATCGGCAAAGACATCAAGGACGAGACCTTCTCCGGTGCTCGTGGTTGTGCCGTCCTGGATATGCGTGTAGCGCACCCGATTCAGCCCAGCGAGCAGTTTTTGCATATCCTGCTTGTTGGCAATGATGCCACGATCGACAATGCAGGGAGCCGGTAATTGCGTTGTAGATGGACGTTTGTTCATGACAACCCAAGCTGAGGCGCACGCCTAAAGATATCTTGCTCGATCTTATCGGAAGGTCTTCACTTGTGCGCTGAGAAAATTACTGAAGTTGTTGGCTTGAGATTAACTCAGATCGAGAGCGATCGCCAACTGGCAAAAAATCAGGATGATTGAACCGATCGATGGGCCGATCTCAGCATTGCTCTCCCGCGAGAAGCAGCAGCAAAATTGATGCCCAAGAATGATGCCCCCCCAAAGAAATATGTGACCCGCACTGATCGAAAGCCCATCGAAAGCGATTGGAACCGATCGAACCCAATCTCAAACCAAATCGGAATGATGATTCATCCATTTCGATAGTTTCAATCAAAATGGAACCGTAGTTCTACGGAGAGAGAAAGGGGCAAAAACACTCAGTAATTTCCAGGGTAACAACTACCAACGGGCCCTTACCACTTACCGAGCGCGTAACCTGATGGACGAACCGGGGAAATGGCCCACTCCCCAGCCTGACTGTCGATGGCTCAAAGCTGGCTCCCAGAGCCGCAGCGGAGTTGAAATGAATGGAGATTGCTCCCTATGACGGAACCCCGACGATCGGCTAAATCGGCAGCTAATTCTTCGTCTAACCCTGCGCCTAACCCTGTGCCCAAGTCTTCTTCTAAGCCATCACCGCCCCGATCGCCCCGTGACCCCTGGTGGCAGCCCTGGCGATCGGCCGGTTTGCACCTGCTGGCGGGGTTGGCGTTTTATACGGTGTTGCCTGTTCCTTGGCAAGGATCCTTGGACTTTCGGGGCATTGCTCGCCTTGCGCCGTTGATCGGGGCGTTTTTGGGTCTGTTGGTGGGGTTGGGAGATGGTGTGTTGGGCTGGGTTGGAGTACCAATTCTGACGCGCAGTGCGATCGCGGTGTTGGGTTGGCTGGCTTTGACGGGAGGGTTGCACCTCGATGGGGCGATCGACACGGCCGATGGGCTGGCGGTGCAAGATCCCCAACGCCGTTTAACCGTGATGGCCGACAGCACCACCGGAGCCTTTGGGGCCATGGCTGCGGCCGCAATTCTGTTGTTAAAAACGGTGGCCCTGGCGGATTTGGCGCAGGCCCGCTGGCTGGTGATTGCGGCGGTGGCGGCCTGGGCCCGCTGGGGGCAGGTGGTGGCTATTTTGTCTTATCCCTACCTACGACCCAGGGGGAAGGGGCGAATGCACAAGGATGCGATTCGATCGCCCTGGAATTTGTTGCCTGGTTGGGTGCTGGCCCTCAGCTTCAGTGCGCTGTATGGGGTGTTGTTTCCGGGCAGTTGGTTGCCAGCGGTGGGGCTGGCCTTGGGAGGCGGGGCGATCGCCCTGCTGACGGGTGCTTGGTTTAACCGGCAATTGGGCGGCCAAACGGGCGACACCTACGGGGCGATCGTGGAATGGACTGAAGCGCTGCTGCTGTGTTTGATGGCCACACTGCAACAGCCCCCCAATGGTTGATACCCAATGGGTGATAGATATCCAGCGACTGATGCCCAATGGCTAATGGTTCAAAGGTTCAATGGGTTCAAAGTTTGAATGATCGATGCGATCAAGGTTTGCGGGTTTCGGTGCGATAGGGCAAAATGCGCGTCCCGATCGCCAAGCTTTCAGCCTCGTAGCTGGGGAGCTTGTCGCCAAAGGGAGCAGGAACTAACTCCTGAAGGCTCAGCTCGGTGCGGTACAGACTGAAGAGCCAAAAATTCTGGCGATCGGTGTTTTGCAAAACCACCTGGCGAATGGCGGGCCGCAGTTGGCCCACGGTTCCCTGGCAAGCCACCTGCAAAAAGCCGGGAGCGTCCTGGCAAGTGCTCTCCTGTACCTCTCGACTGATGTAGTCCGCAGCAAAATCCGCATAGCGATCGGGGTTGGGATTGGTGACGGCCAGACCCGCCCCGATCGCCACAATCACACCGCTAACCACCACAATCGCTTTCACATCCGCCACCTTGAAGAACAATTCGACGGCCACCGATCTTGAATTCCGCTTTTGAATTCGATCCGTCAATCTGGATGATCTTGGCCCTTGGCTTCCATCCTATCGAGCGGCCGTTGTCGGTGCGATCGCCCCCGCCAAAATCAGGCTCCCAAGAAATTTGTCTATAGCGGGTATGCTTTTCAGCGCAAAGTTGTTATAATGACCCACTACAGTGGCGAGCGTAGCCAAGGGGTTAAGGCAGCGGATTGTGGTTCCGCCATTCGTGGGTTCAAGTCCCATCGTTCGCCCTCTTCAAAACTCAATATCCAATGTCCCAAACTCTCAAATTCCCGGAAAGCCGGATCCTGAGAGTCTGGAGGCATTGAAAACAAAGGGGTACATTCCATTTGGTACCGATACTTTTTTGCTAACGGATGCTAACAAATACATAAGTTGAGATGGTCTCTCAACCAAGGCGTATCAACCAATGCCCGCAGGAAAATCCCACGAGCACCATTTAGATCCCGATTCATTGATCGCCCATCAACCTTCGACTTGATGACCCGAGAGCCGCCAATCTTCACGATTTCACCTGTCCACGAAACAGTTTTAGATGTGTAGGCTTCGTTAATGTTGGTCAAAGCAATTTTGCCCAACTCCCAAGCTTTCCACTCTAGATGTTTCTTGAACTGGTAATGCGATAGGGTCAACATCTGTCGCACGGTTTTCGACTTGATCTTGCGACGTGATTTGCTCACCATTTGAGAGGATTCAAAGCTGGGCAACAAAATCACATCAAAGTTTTCAGTCAGGAACCG